>JBGPNE010000093.1:0-7897 GCA_041487335.1 Pyrinomonadaceae bacterium | reverse complement strand
GTGGTCGCGGTGGTTTCCGCAATGAGCGGTGTGACGAATCGTCTGATTGCTGCCGCCCACCAGGCGGCCACCGGTGACGAGGCGGCAAGCAACGAACTTGCCACAGCACTCAGCACTCAACACGCAGCCGCAATCGATGCTCTGATCAAAGATGAATCACGACACGTTAAGCTGTCAGCCGAGGTGCAGGAGATCATTAGGGAAGTGGCCGCGCTTTGCCGTGGCACTGCCCTGTTACGAGAGTTAACGCCACGGACGCTGGCGGCAATATCGAGCGCTGGTGAGCGTCTGTCTGCTCGACTTGTAGCCGGAGCATTGTGCGAGTTGGGTCTCCACGGGGTGGCGGTCGAGGCAACCGAGCTGATCGTCACCGAAGATGACTCTGCGCAGGCCGAGCCGTTGATGGAAGAGACGCGCGAACGCGCACAAACGCGACTCTCGCCGTTGCTTAAGGATGGCGTGCTGCCGATAGTCACGGGCTTCATCGGCGCAAGCGTGGAAGGCATCTTGACGACGCTGGGACGTGGTGGCTCTGACTATTCTGCGACGATTCTCGGAGCCGTGCTCGACGCCGATGAGATCATCATCTGGACGGACGTTGATGGTGTGCTGACGGCCGATCCCCGACTAGTTATGGATGCTCGTTTGTTGCGTGAAATTTCCTATAGCGAAGCAGCCGAGTTGGCTCACTTTGGCGCGAAGGTACTACATCCCAAGACCTTGCGGCCGGTGGCCGATGCGGGCATCCCGGTCTGGATTCGCAACAGCTTTGCGCCAGAAAATCCTGGTACGAAGATCACGCGCACAGGGCATCCGACTGAAAATGGGGTGAAGGCCATCACCGCGATCAGTAATGTAAGTTTGATCACCGTGGGCGGGCGCGGCATTGTCGGCGTGATTGGCGTTGCCGCAAAAACATTTACCGCGGCAGCCAGCGTTCGTGCCAATGTCTTATTGATCTCGCAGTCCTCATCGGAAAACGACATCTGCTTCATCGTTGATTCAGGGGACGCCGAACGGACGCTGAAGGCACTTAAGAAGGCCTTCGCCTCCGATCTGGTGCACCACAAAGTCGAACACATCAGGGTGAATCCCGGCATCTGTATCATTGCCGCCGTTGGCGAAAAGATGCACGGTACGCCGGGTATCGCCGGACGCCTGTTTAGCGCGCTTGGGAAAAGAGGGGTTAACATTATTGCCATCGCGCAAGGCTCATCAGAATACAACGTGTCATTGGTTGTTGAAGCAAGTGTGATGCAAAGTGCGGTGGCGGCAATCCATGAGGAGTTTGATCTTGCCCGGCGCTCAATAAAGTAGTGTCCTAATTTGGTAACGCAAACTAACAGTTTGCGTTACCAGAAACCAAACCAGGACACTACTCAATAATGTCTGCTTGACAACGTCAATGCTAATCGTTAAGTTGTGCCATCCGTTTGATAATTGATCTTTTGACATTCGGGTAGAGGCGCGACCTCCAAGAGTAAACAAGTGGGACAGACATTTTTCGTTTGTCATTCCGTAGCGGCGCAGGACGCATTGGCCGCCTGTTGAAAGGGGAAGATCGCCGAAACTCGCCGTCTGTGGGAACGCACGGACGCGAGTTGGTTACTGCGGCTAAATCCGCAGGACTGTCACCGGAACATTCGGTGGAGAGCTACGACGAAAAGATTTGATGCGCGCGCGGCGTTAAGCGCGTCTTCGAATTTAGATTTCCCTTGGAGGTCGGTCGTGTTTGCTCACGACTGGCCTTTTTAGTTTAGTCTTATGAGTCCCACAATCATGAAATTCGGCGGCACATCTGTAGAAGACGCGCCGGCCTTCGCAAATGTCGCTGAGATTATCAGGGAACGTCGAGCCTCGCGGCCTGTTGTTGTGGTGTCGGCAATGAGCGGAATGACTGATGCGCTGCTTGCGAGTGCGCGGCAAGCCTGGGATAAGGATGCAAAGGCTGCCAGCTTGTCACTGGAGCATCAATTCGTCCGCCATAATGAAGTTGTGAGTGAGCTACTGACCACTGAAGCGGGGCCCATGACGGCGTTAGTTGAGAATGTGCGGCGCGAGATCGGCGAGTTACTAAGATCAGTTGCAGCTCGGCCTGCTTTATGCTTGCCACTCCAGGATGCAATCGTTTCATCTGGCGAGCGCCTTTCGGCCGCATTGCTCGCGGCAGTTCTTCGTCAAGCAGGAGTCGCGGCGCGGGAAGTCGATGCACGCCGCTGCATCCTAACTGACGAAAACCACTGCTGTGCTACTCCGTTAATCAAGGAGACTTTCCTGAAGACTCGGGAACAACTTCAGCCATTGATCGAAGAATCTGTAATTCCCGTGCTCGGCGGTTTCATCGGTTCCACGGTTGGCGGTGAGACGACCACCCTTGGACGCGGCGGCTCCGACTACACGGCAGCGCTTGTTGGCGCCGCACTGTCGGCGCGTGAGATCCAGATCTGGACCGACGTAAGCGGCGTGCTGACTGCCAGTCCCCAGGTCGAGCGAAACGCGCGCACAATTCCGCGCCTATCGTATGCCGAAGCCGCTGAGCTCGCCTACTTCGGCGCAAAGGTATTGCATCCGAAAACCATTCAGCCGGCGGTAGAGGGTGGTATTCCCATACGCATCTGCAATTCGGGCGCGCCGGAAAGCCCGGGGACATTAGTCGGAGCCGAGAGCGAGACTGCACCGCAGACGGTGAAAGCCATCGCCCACAAGACTGGTATCACGACTCTGCAGATCACTTCAGCCCGCATGCTGGGAGCTTATGGTTTCCTGCGCGCTCTTTTTGAGATATTCGATCGACATCGCACCGCGGTAGATGTGGTGACAACCTCCGAGGTGAGCGTTTCGCTCTCGCTCGATGATGCCGGTGCTTTGCCGTCAATTGTTGAAGAACTGGAGCGACTCGGGAGCGTTAGAGTGGAGCAAGATCAGGCAATTATCTGTGTGGTTGGCGAAGGATTGCGCAGCACTCCTGGTATTGCCGCGCGGATTTTCAGCACCATCAGCGACATCAATGTGTCGCTGATTTCGCAAGGCGCGTCGAGAATCAATCTCACCTTTGCTATTGAGGAAGAACGCGTTGGTGAAGCTGTGACGAGGCTACACGAAGCATTCTTTGGCGACTTGAAGGTGAAAAGGCGGATGTCGAAGGTAATGGCATCGGGCGCGGAGGTTGCGGGCTAAACTTCGAGCTGCAAGCCGCGGAAGAACTCATAAAGGAAATGTTGTTAAGAGTGTTTTGACCGTGGATCTAATCGCGCTAGCACGAAAACTCGTCGATATTCCCTCGCTTACCGGAGAGGAAGAGAAGGTAGGGCGGTTTATCGCGTCCTATCTCGAGAGCCTGGGTTACAGCATCGAGCTGCAGGAGGTTGGGGCCAATCGTTTTAATGTCATTGCCACCACAGGGGCCGCGCCTCGTGTTGTTCTGTCAACGCACATGGATACGGTGCCGCCGTTTATTCCTGCGAACGAAGATGATGAGCGTATTTATGGCCGCGGCGCGTGCGACGCAAAAGGGATCATTGCGGCGCAGATTGCCGCTGCTGAGCGCTTGCGCAAGGAAGGCGTAAATGAGATCGGTCTGCTCTTTACAGTTGACGAAGAGATGGGAGGCATTGGCGCACGCGTTGCGAATGAACACTCGATTGCAAGTCGGGTCCGCTTCTTAATTAATGGGGAACCAACTGATAACAAACTAGCTAAGGGCACCAAAGGCTCTTTGCGATTGACGATCAACACTGAAGGCCGCGCGGCACACTCCGCCTATCCCGAAAATGGCGACTCTGCGATCGAAACACTTCTTGATGTGCTGTCGAGCATCCGTAAGTGCCAATGGCCCAGCGACGATTTCTTCGGCGAGACCACCTGCAACATCGGCGTGATCTCGGGTGGCCAGCGGCCCAACGTAGTTCCCGCTGAGGCGCATGCCGATTTACAGATTCGATTGGTGACCGAGGCCGCACCTGTGAAAAGCATTCTCGAGCGTGCGATCGCAGGTCGGGCCCAGGTGGAGTACCGTTCAGAGCACAGTCCTGTGCGCTTGTGGGCCACCGAGGGCTTTGAGCAGCGAGTCATGCGTTTCACCACAGACATTCCTTTTCTGTCCAATTGGGGTCAACCTTTCTTGCTTGGTCCCGGATCGATTCTCAACGCGCATACCGATCACGAATACGTTACGAAGCGCGAACTGGATGAAGCAGTGGAACTTTACACGCGTCTGGTCCAATCCCTGCTCGTGCGCGAAAGCAAACAGAAAGCCGGGTGAGATAACCTCAGGGGGCGCGCAGATGAAGCTGGCGCTAATCGGATTTGGAGCAATGGGCCAACTCGTGGCGGGCCGCGCGCGAGGTGCTGGTGATGAGATTGGACTGACGCTGACCTCGCGTGATGTCGCGCGATGTGCAGCAGAACTGGCGGAATTATTGCGGGGTCACGACGCGGCGATCGATTTTTCAGTCGGCAGTGCCGTATTAACGCACGTCGAAGCATGCGCCCGGGCGAACGTAGCCCTTGTCGAAGGAACAACGGGATGGAATGCGCGAGAAAGTGAAGCCCGTCTTATCGTAGCAAAGCATGAAGGCGTGCTCGTCTATGGGGCTAATTTCTCCGTTGGCGTCAACATCTTCTACCGCATCGTGGCGCACGCCGCTGCGCTTTTCCAATCCCTGGACGGTTACGCAGCCTTCATCGAAGAAGCGCATCATTCGCGCAAGCGTGATGCGCCTTCCGGCACTGCCTTACGACTCCGAGATTTAATGAAGGAACAGCTCAAGCGCGAAATCCCGATCGCCTCGACGCGTGCCGGGTACATTCCGGGTACACATCGCGCCGGCTTTGATTCTGAAGCGGACCAGATCATGTTCACGCACACGGCTCGCAACAGAGAAGGGTTTGCTGCGGGCGCACTTATGGCTGCGCATTGGATCGCAGGACGCAAAGGTGTTTTCGAATTTTCCGAAGTGATTGACGAAATCTTAAAAGCAGGTGATAAGTAATAGGCGACAAGTGATAAGTGATAGGTGATAGGTGATAAGAAAAGCCTCAGTGACATTACTCTTGCATTTATCACTTATCACCCATCACTTATCACCCATTACTGGCTGGAGGTAAGAATGACAACACAAATTGACTGGCTGCGAGGCTGCGCGACCGCTCTTGTCACGCCCTTTACCGCAAACGGCGCCGTTGATGAAGAGCGACTTAGAATTCTAATTGAGTATCAGATTGCCGGAGGCGTGAAGCTGCTCGTCCCCTGTGGCACGACTGGCGAGAGCGCAACGATGACTGACGAAGAAGACCAGCGCGTCATCAAGCTCACGATTGAATTGGCCCGCGGCCGCGCACACACTATTGCGGGCACAGGCTCCAACTCAACCGCCGCCGCGATTGAATATTCGCTTATGGCCCAGACCCTGGGCGCTGACGCAGTGCTCTTGGTTGCACCTTATTACAACAAGCCGACGCAAGAGGGTCTCTACGCACATTTCCGAGCAGTAGCTCAAGCTGTAGGTGGTCTTCCGGTTGTCATTTACAACGTGCCAGGCCGCACGTCATGCAACATCGCGGCGGAAACGACCCTCAGGCTCGCGTGTGATTGTGAAAACATCGTGGCCATCAAAGAAGCTTCCGGCAATCTCTCGCAGATTATGGAGATCTTGCGCCGCCGACCTGAGGGGTTCCGCGTCTTGTCAGGGGACGACTCCTTGACGTTTCCGCTGATGGCTCTCGGCGCGGACGGCCTAATTTCAGTTGCTGCGAACGAAGCACCAGAGTTGATGTCACGCATGATCAATCTGGCTCTCGGTGAAAAGTGGGACGAAGCGCGCGAACTGCACTATCGCTTACTGCCTTTGATGGAAACAAACTTTATCGAATCCAGTCCCGGGCCAGTCAAGGCAGCACTCGCTATGATGGGCTTGATCGAAGAGAATTATCGCTTGCCGCTCGTGCCGGTTCAGACAAAAAGTCGTGCGCGTGTGCGTGAGGTGCTAGTCGAAGTTGGCCTCTTGAAGGAAGCATCGCATGCTGCGTGAACGAATCGAGGAACTCGCCACACGAAAGACCCGGGAGTTTACCCGTCAGGACCGCGAGATCTTTGATGAATTCAAACTCGCACTTAACCGCGGGCAGATCCGTGCTGCTGAACGCGCCGCATCAGGCGAGTGGCGCGTTAACGCCTGGGTCAAGCAGGGAGTGCTGCTAGGTTTTCGCATGGGCGTGCTCGCGGACATGTCAGCAGGCCCCAGCTTCCGATTCTTCGATAAGGACACTTATCCGGTTCGCCCAACCACGGCAGCAGACAACGTGCGTATCGTCCCTGGAGGGTCGAGCATACGCGACGGCGCCTATGTCGCACCGGGAGTGGTCTGCATGCCGCCCATGTACGTGAACGCTGGCGCGTACGTTGACGAAGGAACGATGATTGACAGTCATGCGCTGGTGGGCTCATGCGCTCAGATTGGCAAACGTGTACACCTTTCGGCGGCTGCCCAAATTGGTGGTGTGCTTGAACCGGTTGGTGCAGTACCGGTAATTATCGAGGATGACGTGTTGGTCGGAGGAAACTGTGGGGTTTACGAAGGAACGATTGTGCGCAAGCGTGCCGTGCTGGCGGCTGGAACAATCATTACCGGCTCCACGCCCGTTTACGATCTCGTTCGCGAACAGATCTATCAACGGACGCCAGAAAGTCCACTCGAAATTCCCGCTGACGCAGTTGTAGTGCCGGGCTCACGGGGTGTTCGCAATAACCGCGGGCGCGAGTGGGACCTTTCACTCTATGCGCCAGTAATTGTGAAGTACCGTGACGAAAAGACGGATCGAGCAGCGCAACTGGAGGACCACCTGCGTTGAATGAGTTTCTTCCCTCCAGACGGCTGCGCGGGGTAGAGAAGAGCGTGATTAGGCAGGTCTTTGATCGCGCGCGCCCCGGCAGCATTAATCTGGGACTTGGTGAGCCGGATCTTGATACGCCGGAGGTAATCAAGCGCGCTGCAGTGCGCGTAATTAATGAAGAGCATAACGGGTACACAAATCAGGCGGGCCTCGAGCTTCTGCGGGAAAGAGTAGCGACAAGTTATCCCCAACTGAATCTGACGCCGGAGCAAGTGATCATTACCGCGGGTTCGCAGGAAGCTCTTTATCTTGCACTGATAACTCTCGTCGATGAAGGCGACGAAGTCTTGTTGCCGAATCCGGGTTTTGTCGCTTACCCGACGATTGTGCGCATGGCTGGAGGCATGCCTAAGTTTTATCGGCTGCCGGCTGCGGATGGTTTTAGATTCGATGCTGAAGCTTTTCGTCGATCACTTTCGCCGCGCACGAAAGTTGTGGTCTCAATCAGCCCTTCGAATCCTACAGGCCGCACGCTTTCGAGTACCGACCTGAGTGCCATGGCCGATGCGCTTCAAGATTTAAATGCATTCGTTATCAGTGATGAGATCTACCGCGATCTTTATTACACGGATGAGCGCCCGGCATCGATCTCAGCCTTCTATGATCGTACTATTGTTATTAGCGGACTTTCGAAGTCGATGAGCATGACAGGATGGCGACTCGGCTGGATTTGCGGAGATGCGGGGGTAATTCGCAGTGCTCTCGTGCTGCACGGGTACGTCACGACCTGCGCTTCGACGATTTCGCAGAAAGCCGCGCTTGCGGCGTGGACTGACGAGGCTGAAAAAGCAAGAGCAGAGACTCGCAAAACGTTTCGTGAGCGACGGGATCATCTGCTCGATCTGATCTTGCGCAGGCTAGACCTGCGAGCCGTGCCACCCGACGGCGCCTTCTACACAATGGTTGACGTCAGTCGCTATGGCTCATCGATGCAGGTTGCGGATGCACTGTTGGAGCAAGGTGTAATTACAGTTCCCGGGTTGGCGTTTGGAAGTGAGGGTGAAGG
>JBGPNE010000092.1:0-7918 GCA_041487335.1 Pyrinomonadaceae bacterium | reverse complement strand
CTGGAAGAGTTTTGACCGCAGCAGAAGCGCTTAGAATCGGCTTGATCAATCGAGTGGTCGATGGAGAGAACCTGCTGACTGGAGCCGAATCATTGGCGCGCGAGATTGGCCAACTGGCCCCGCTCGCGATCCGTGCCTGCCTTCAAGCTGTGACGGGTGGACTTGAGTTGCCCTTGGATAAAGGCCTGGAGCTCGAGGCAGAACTATTTGCGAGCTTGTTTGCAACTGGGGACATGCGCGAAGGCACATGCGCGTTTCTGGAAAAGCGCTCGCCCGTCTTCAAAGGAACTTGAGGCTTTTGTGGGACGTATTCCAGAAATACGAAATGATTTATCTATCCTGGCTCCGGGTAGTGGTAGAATCGCGAGCAGAAGGAGAAACCTCATGAGTGAAGACCTCACAAAAAGACTGTCATCGTCAGATGGCGAGAAACTCACGCAAATTCTTACAGCCGTGCAGAGCCTGGACCTGCGCGTGGGAAACCTTGAACAAAAGGTCGAAGAGCGCCTTTATGACACGCGCCCAATTTGGGAAAAGGTCAACGCAGATATTGGCCAGTTGCAGGAGGGGCAGCAGCGTCTCGAGCAAGGTCAAGAGTTCCTGCGTGGAGAAATGCGCGAAATGAGAACGCAGTTGCGGGACTTTAGTCGCAAGTTCAGCATCTTCAACGACACTCTTACTCAAATTCAAGCAGACTACAGAGACATTTACGATCGCGTCCGTGAGCTCGAACTGGGTCGCAACTAAGCGTTGCGGTTCATAATTCTACAGCTCTGAACTACGACTGACTTGCCGCTCAGAAAAGCATCCCCTATACTGCGAATGCCTGAGCATCACGTTGGCTACGGAGCAGTAACGGAGTCTTGCAGCCAATAATTCACGAAGGCCGACTAAGCGCCGGGGGATTTCGCTTTGCGATTGTCGCGAGTCGTTGGAACGACTTCATCAGCTCGCGATTGGTCGATGGCGCGCTCGATGCACTCGACCGTTTGGGCGCCGATGAGAAGTTGGTGGAAGTCTACAGAGTTCCGGGGTCTTTCGAGATCCCCTTGCTCGCTCTGAAGCTTGCCGGGTCGGGAAGGTTTGATGCTATTGTTTGTATAGGTACCATCATCCGCGGACAGACTCCTCATTTCGAGTACATTACAAACGAAGTTGCTCGCGGTATAGCGTACGCGGGTTTGGAAACAGGCGTGCCGGTAATTTTCGGCGTCATAACAGCCGACACGCTCGACCAGGCAATTGACCGGGCAGGAGTGAAACTGGGAAATAAGGGATTTGAAGCGGCGACTTCGGCCGTGGAATTAGTAAATCTTTACAGGGAAACTTTCGAAAAGTGATGAGTTATGAGTTATTTGAGTAATGAGGTGATGAGAAACCATCTTTCTTACCACGGATTACTTATCACTGTTCACTGAGTAATTGATATGGGTTCGCGACGTAAGGCGCGCGAGTGTGCCTTGCAAATGCTCTTTGCTGCTGACGTTGCCGAAACGCCCCCGGACGAGGTAGCGCGCACGTACTGGGCTGAACTGGGCGACGGCGATATTGAAGGGGCTGCCCGCGAATTTGCGACGCGTCTCGCAATGGGGACTCTTGCGCACCTCGAACCATTAGACGAGCGCATACGCTCACGTGCCGAGCATTGGCGCATCTCGCGCATGGCGATTGTCGATCGAAACATCCTGCGCCTGGCCGTCTACGAATTTCTTTACGAACCAACCCCGCGCACGGTTGCCATCAATGAAGCTCTCGAAATAGCCCGCCGCTTCTCAACCTACGAAGCCACGCAGTTCATCAACGGTATACTCGACGCCATCAAGCGAGATCTCGACGAACAACAACCTCAGGAGATTGTGGAGGCGGAAGAATCTGAGCCGTCGGCGCATGACAAACATTCGACCTCCTCTGCCTGATGGTTCTCTCACTGACTGACGTTCAACGAACTCGTCTATTCACTATTCCCGACTTACCGTTTACTATTCGGCTGTGGATCAGAGTCAGCGCGAATTCCTGATAGACATCGAAGACCTGATCGAGCAGATCTTTGAGGGTCTAAACGAGCTGCGACAAAAGCACGACGATGGTCGGCTTCGACGTGAGTTGCTCGATGAGGTCTTCCGCCGAGTCCATAGCGTGAAAGGCCTGGCAGCATCGATTGGCCTTGATAGTCTGAGCGACGTTGCGCACGAATTCGAGAGCCTGCTCGAGGCGGTCCGCGCGGGAAGGGCACGTCTAGATGATGCTGTTCTCGACGCAATTGAAGACGCTGCAAATGCCCTATCTGGAAGCTTAACTCTTTCAGCGACAGGAAAGGTCGTGCCGTCTCCACGCGCTCTGTTTGAGCGCATTCGTGGACTCGCACAGGGAAATAGGACATCAGCGCGCGCGGATACGGAATCGATTCTCAATGAACTGCCTTCCGACATTTGGCAGTCGTTGAGCGAAGACGAAAAGCGCCACGTGGTTGGAGCCATTGAAGAAGGCGCACAGCTATTCGTTATCCCAACTAACTTCGACATTGCCGATTTCGACGAACAGTTTTACAGATTGAAGCAAAAGCTTGCTGTACGAGGAGAAATAATCTCGACATCGCCGACGGTTAACGCTGAGCGACCCGACAAGATCGACTTCCGCATCCTTTATGCCAGCGACTCCACTATTCAAGAAGTCCGGAATGAGGCTGCTACTTTTGCAGGCGTGACTGTTAATGAATTGACGAATGCGGATGCTTCCAATGAACTGATCGTCGCTGATGAAGCGGGCTCGCCGAGTTCAGACTCAGTTCCGGATTCATCATTCTCAAATTCTATTCGTCTCGATCTCAACAAACTCGACCGCCTTATTTCTTTAACGCACGAACTCTTCAAGACAACTTCAACCGCGCTTGATTTAGGGCTGTCGAATTGTCTGGACGTTCAGTCGGAGAATGCGTACGAGACAATGGTCAATCAGACCAGACAATCTTTTATGGCGTTCGAGAATGAGATCATCAACCTGCGAATGGTTTCTGTAGATCGTATACTCAAACGCGCCTTGCGCGCCGGTCGAAATACCGCGCGATTGGCCAAAAAAGAGATCGGTTTCGAGATTCTTGGTATGGATCTCCAGCTCGACAAGCTGCTCTGCGATGCGATAGCTGATCCACTGTTGCATCTTGTTCGTAACGCCGTCGACCATGGAATCGAAACGACAGAAGAACGCCTCCTGGCAGAAAAGATAACACGAGGCACTGTGCGCATTGAGACCCTCAGCGAAGGCTGCCGCACTCGTGTGCGCGTAACGGACGACGGGCGTGGCATCAATCCTGAGATTGTCTCTCGTGCCGCAGAGTCACTAGGCATTATCGATAAGGGCGTCACTCTCAATATGGAGCGTACCTTGCGGTTGATATTTCGGCCGGGCTTTTCGACTGTATCTTCCGCCTCCAGGGTTTCAGGTCGCGGCGTCGGACTTGATGTGGTCGAAACTGCGGTTGAGCAGGTAGGCGGCGAGGTGCGAGTCTCAAGTGTGCCAGGGTGCGGGTCTTCATTCGAGATTCGTCTGCCGGTGACCTTTGGACTGTTGCGTGCAACCGTTATTGCCTCAGCAGGCAATCGCTACTGCATCGACGCCAACCTTGTGATTAGCACCGAGACGATCGAGGCTAATCAAATCCAGCAGGACGAAGCAGGAGAAGTGTTACGGTCTGAAAATCTGGTCCTGCCTCTCCTCCGCCTCAGTGAACTGCTGGGGCAACCGAAAAAAGAAGCCGGCGCCGATGAGCCGTTGAATATCATTACGTGTCAGTTTTCGGATGAGCGGGCCGATGAAGGAATGAACAAACGCATCGCCATCGTCGTCGACGGTATTGCGGGGACTGAGGAAGTGCTGGTTCGTAATCTGGGCAGCCGCGCGGGACGTTGGCAAGGCATCGCCGGAGCCACGGAATTGCGGGATGGTGCCGTTGCGCTTGTTCTCGATTTGCAACCATTGTTTCAAACACGGGTGCCCTGACAACTAAGTCTAGCGTTTAACCTTCAGGTTGCTCGAGTTCGAGCTTACGGGCCAAAGCTTGAACTTCGGAACCTCAATTAAGTTCCCTCCATCTTTGGATGCATCGTGTGCCACTTGGTCGCACGCTCGAAGGCAAGAGCGACCCTGAGCGGCGCACCTTCATTGTAAAGTCCACCGGTAAACATGATCGACTGCGGCAGGCCTTTGATGAATCCGCACGGTACTGCCACCGCCGGGTGTCCGGTCAAATTTGTAATTAGCAGGCTCGCGCTTCCCGGCGCAGGCGAAACAAACACGTCCCATTTCGACATCAGCACATCCATCTCGCGCATGAGCAAGGTCCGAGCGCGCTGCGCACGAATGTACTCGACTGCAGGAATAAAGCGAGAGCTGCGAAACGTGTTGGGCCAGTCGCCTGGCTCCTGCCCCGAGAGCTGATTGATACCCCCATTGCGAGTAAGATCGTCGAAAGCAGTCGCGGCTTCCGCGACAAGAATGATTCGCAGTGCAGCAGTGGAGAACTTCGGCAACTCGATTGGTTTCAGGCTTGCTCCTGCAGACTTCAGGGCGTCGAGTGCATCTTTGTAGATGGCCTTTCGATCCGCGTCTTGTTGCTGGTCAAACTCTGTCTTGATATAGCCGATCCGCATTCGATTGACGGGCACGTCGGGTGACCACCTGAACGGGACGTCTCCCACCGTGAGGTCTCGTTCATCAGGTCCATAGATAGCGTTGAGCGCGACAGCGCAATCTTCCACGCCACGACAGATTGGCAATAAATTGTCATATTCGGTTTCCGGAATGATGGGGAAATGAACGTGAGCCTCAATTCGCGTTTGAACTACTGTTAAGAACTCAAAAGATGGGAATAACGGATGACTGGCCGGTAATGCACGCGAGATTGTAGCGCAGGTTTCTCTGGTAGCTCTGGTAGCCATGCCGGATGCATTGGGAAGACGAAAAATGATAGTCTATGAGATTAAGCTGCGCGAAAAACAAATCTTGGAAGCGAGCCTGAAGTTCGCTTCAGCAAAGACCTCAGAAGGAGTGAGTAGAAGTTGGATCAGCGAATCAGAACCGATTTATCAGAGATAATCGCGGAGAGTTTTGGCGCCAATGCGACCTACGTAGAAGGGCTGCTCAGTCGATTTCGCAGTAATCCCGAGTTGGTTGACGAATCGTGGCGCGCATATTTCACAGAGTTGCTCAGCGATTCCAAGGTGGCTTCCCAGGCTGACGGATCGGACAATGGGCGCGGCGCTGCCGCTCCAGTCATTGCTCACGGAACTCCAGCTCAAACTTCTGCGAAAATTACTGAATCGGCTCCAACGAAAGCTGCCGTCGCACCCGCTCCTGAACGGAGATCCGTGACCGCGCCTGCGGTAGCTGAACCTCACACGCAAGCCACACCCATTCGCGGCGGCGCACTCAAGATCGTTGAAAACATGGAGGCGAGCCTTTCTGTTCCGACGGCAACTTCGCAACGTCGCATTCCGGTAAAGCTCCTGGATGAAAACCGGCGGATCATCAACAAGTTTCTTGAAGAGAACGATCGCGGCAAGGCTTCTTACACTCATCTAATCGCCTGGGCCATCCTTCGCGCGCTGCAGGAATTTCCGCAGCTTAATGATGGCTATGAAATCGTTGATAGTACACCAGCGCGCTTGCATCGCGAGGATGTGAATCTGGGCGTGGCCATCGACCTTGTTAAGAAAGACGGCACGCGTACTCTGCTCGTGCCGAATATCAAGAGCGCGAACAAGCTTTGCTTCTCGGAGTTTCTGAGAGCCTACGACGACGTAGTCAAACGAGCCCGCGTAGGAAAACTTCAGATTCCAGACTTCCAGGGGACGACGATCTCACTGACGAATCCAGGCACGATCGGGACCGTCGCTTCGACGCCCCGTTTGATGACCGGCCAGTCAGTAATTATTGCGACCGGTGCGATTGAATACCCAGCCGAGTATCAGGCGATGGCGCCCGAGGCGCTGTCGCAGCTCGGTATCAGCAAGGCGATTAACATCAGCAGCACCTATGACCACAGGCTCATTCAGGGTGCCGAGTCGGGGGCATTCCTGGCCCGAGTGCATGAGTTGATCATCGGACAACATAGGTTTTACGACGAGATTTTTGCTGACCTCGGCATTGCGCATACGCCGTTACGCTGGAATCTGGATCGCAATCCGTTCTTCCTGCACGGCGATCAGGCGCACGAACAGACGATCAAAGAAGCTCGCGTGATGGAGCTAATCAATGCCTACCGCGTGCGTGGTCACTTGATAGCCGACATCGATCCGCTTCATGCGATGCCTGTGCTGTATCACCCGGAACTGGATATTGAAACTTATGGCCTGACGATCTGGGACCTTGATCGCGAGTTTATCACTGGCGGCCTCGCCGGCACTGACAGTGCCACTCTGCGCGAGATTCTCAACATCCTGCAGCGTGCATACTGCGGCAAAGTTGGTATTGAGTATCGGCACATCCAAAGCAAGGAAGAGAAACTCTGGATTCGCGAACAGATCCGTCGGCAGTTTGTCCGTCCTGAGCCACTTCCTGTCGAAGTCAAAAAGCAACTGCTGCGGAAACTAATTTCAGCCGAACAATTCGAGCGTTTCCTTCATACAAAGTATCTCGGCCAAAAGAGATTCTCACTGGAAGGCTGCGAGTCAATCATTCCGCTCCTTGATCAGTTGATCGAAGGCGCGGCGGCGCGTGGCGTAGAAGACATAACGCTGGGCATGGCCCATCGGGGACGCCTGAACGTGCTCGCGAATGTCCTGGGAAACTTCTGCGAGCGCATCTTCGCTGCCTTTGAGGGTTCCGTGCATCCCGCATTCCCGGCCGATGAAGGTGACGTGAAATACCACCAGGGCGCCGTCGGCGAACGCGAAGCCGCCAATGGAAAAAGAGTCAGGCTCACACTCTCACCTAACCCCAGTCACCTCGAAGCTGTCGATCCTGTTGTCGAAGGGATGGTGCGGGCGAAGCAGGATGAAATGAAGGACCGCCTGGGTATGCCTCGCGAGGAGGTAATTGACCGCGCATTGCCGGTGCTGTTGCATGGCGATGCTGCCTTCGCGGGGCAGGGTGTGGTGATGGAGACTCTAAATCTTGCGGGGCTAAAGGGGTATCGCGCGGGCGGGACGATTCACATCATCATCAACAACCAAATAGGATTCACAACCTCGCCCGAAGCGGGACGCTCGACAATCTATTCCACTGACGTTGCGCGTATGACGCAATTGCCAATCTTTCACATCAATGGTGACGATCCTGAAGCTGCTTACCGGGTGCTGCAAATCGCCCTGGACTACCGGCAAGAGTTCAATAAGGACGTAGTGCTCGACGTTGTTGGTTTCCGCAGACTGGGACACAACGAAACGGACGAGCCGAGTTACACCCAGCCGCTGATGTACGCTCGCGTAAAAGCTCATCCGGGTGTGCGCGTAATCTATGCGAAGCGACTTATCCAGGACGGTGTGATAGATGAGGCGAAGCTATGGGAGATGATCGGCGAGCGCGTGCGGCGCTACGAAGAGGCGCTCGCGCGAGCCAAAGAGATCGTGGCGCAGCAAGAGCCGGCCCAAGCACGCACCCCGGTTGAAGAGCTTGATGGGTCGGAGATAATTGAGACTGCTGTCGATGCTGAGGTAGTCAAGCGTATCGCTCGGAAGATCGCAGTGGTGCCCGAGAGTTTCAATGTAAACCCCAAGATGGTAGGGCAACTCGCACGCCGCGCAAAGATGGGCGAGGGCTCATTGCCTATTGACTGGGCGTTTGCTGAAGCTGTCGCATTTGGTTCCTTGGTTCTCGACGGCACTCGCGTTCGTTTGAGTGGGCAAGACTCCGGCCGCGGTACCTTTAGTCAACGGCACGCCGTTTTGTATGACACTCAGACTGGCAAATCGTGGTCGCCGCT
>JBGPNE010000091.1:0-8010 GCA_041487335.1 Pyrinomonadaceae bacterium | reverse complement strand
TCGGCTCGTCAAGCAAAAGAATTCCGGCTTCGGTCGCCAGCGCGCGCGCCAAAACGACGCGTTGACGCTCGCCTCCTGATAGTTCATTCATCAGTCGCGCACTGAAATTTTCTAATTCAGTCTCGTGCAGCACTTCGAAGGCGATCTCCAGATCGCGTTCGGATTCCCAGCCCCACGCACCCGACCCTGACCACGCGTACCGACCACCGAGCACGTACTCCAACACCGTGACCGGAAAACTCAACAAAGCTTCTTGCTTAACCACCGCAATGCGCCTGCCGATGGCTCTGCGCGCGTATGAACTGAGCGGTTTCCCGTCCAGGAAGATTTCGCCGCGCGAAGGCAAAAGCGCTCCATTCAATGCGCGCAGCAGCGAAGATTTGCCGGCGCCGTTTGCTCCGACTATGGCCGTCATATCGCCCGGCGAGACATGCAACGAGACATTTACGACAGCCTGTCGCGTGCCATAATTGATACTGACATTTCGCGCTTCGAGCATCTGATTAGGAAATCATCATGACCGTTTAGCGGCGGGCGTCGCCGCCGGTTTTGACAGAGTTAAGCATGAACAGTCGGTTCACCACTGCGGATGAAAATCGGCGCGATGTCCGACAAAACTTTAGTTTGTCGCTGGTTCCACCATCGCGCTTTTCGCTAGCCCCAAACTGAAGTTTGTCGGACATCTCCATAAGATGGCGGGCAACGCCCGCCTCTTATATCTAAACACGTCCGGTCTCAACGAGCGCAGGCAACTTGCGCTAGCGTCGCTTCAGCAAATAAATAAACAACGGCGCGCCGATTAGCGCCGTGATCGCGCCGACGGGAAGTTCGCGAGGCGCAATCACGGTGCGGGCCAGAGTGTCCGCAACAACAACAAACGATGCGCCTGCAAGCGCCGCCGCCGGAATCGTCAAACGGTTATCGCCGCTCGTGGACATGCGCACCAAATGCGGCACGACGAGGCCGACATAACCGACCGAACCGCTCAACGCAACGGAGACGCCGACAAGCAGACTGGCGGCCAGAAAAACTTGTAAACGCACACGTTCAACTTCGACGCCGAGATCAAAAGCGTCACGCTCGCCAAGCATCAGCAGATTTAACGGACGCGCATTGAATGTCAGCGCTGCGACCCCGGCGATGGTTGAAACTACAGCGATCCAGAGCGAGCCGGATGCGGCCTGCGAAAGATCGCCGAGTAACCAAAAAGTAAACGAGCGTATGCGCGTTGCATCCATCAGCGTTGTGATGAAAACGATCACCGAAGATTGAAACGTCGTGACTATCACACCGGCCAAAATTAATCTTTCCGGCGACGCGCCTGCGCGACCGCGCGCCAAACGATAAACGACGAAGGTTGCGCCGAGCGCGCCCGCGAATGCCGTCACTGGACGAGTCCACTCATTCGCGCCGAAGAACACGAGCGCAACCATCGTTCCGACCGCAGCGCCATTTGAAATGCCCAGCAGATAAGGCTCGGCCAGTGCGTTGCGCAGAAGCGCCTGATAACTGGCGCCCGCCACCGCAAGGGATGCGCCGACCGTAGCAGCTAGCAGAATCCGCGGCAAGCGTATGTCAAAGAGAATAGAGCGTTGCGTGGACGTCAGGGCGCCAGAGTTGGCTCCTCCCGTGAAAAGCGCGCGGAGCGCATCAACGACGGGCAAGCGCTCGCTGCCTAGAGTCGCCGCGATGATGACAATGAAGATCAGCATGACGGTGAGCGCGCCGCAAACGACGAACGTTTTCCGCAACGTCGCGCGCGCACTATGATCCTGCGGCGCGGCATTACGACTGATAGTTGCGGCTTCTGTATCCAAATTGTCGCTCACTTAAAGGCTCCTGGATGAAGCGCATGGGCGATCTGCTCCAAACCTTCGACAAGTCGCGGTCCGGGACGCGTTAAGAGATCGCCATCGATTAGATAAACACGTCCGTTCCGTACGGCAGGCGAATTTCTCAGCGCCGCTGCCACCTTTGTATTCGCCGCTGCTCCCATCGCATCTCCTGCAGCCATGATTACAGCTTCGGGGCGCGACGCGAGCGCTGCCTCATCGCTCAATCGCGGCCATGCCTCCTTAACATCCGAAGTCACGGAACGTCCGCCGGCGCGCTTGATCAAATTCGTCACGAACGAACTCCTGCCAGCTGTATAGAGCGGCTGACCGGACAATTGGAAAAAGACGGAAACAGGCGCAAGCCCGGCCACAGCGCGCTCAACTGTTTCAGATCGCGCACGCAGTCGCTTCACTAATTCGGAAGCAGCGACAGACTCATTCAATAGATCGCCGACGCTCAAGATTGAACGGAATACACCTTCAAGATCGCGTGGGTCCGTAACGTAGACTGCGATCTCATGCTCATCCAACTGCTTCGTAAAGGCTTCAAGTTGCGAGGCTGTCGAGACGAGTACAAGTTGTGGGCGAAGCGCGAGTATGCGTTCAATGCTCGGTTGGAGGGTGTCACCAACCTTTTGAACCTTCTTGGCCTCTGCCGGATAGTCGCAAAACGTCGTATTGCCTATTAGGCGATCTCCCGCACCGATCGCGTAAACGACCTCGGTTAGGTTTGGCGCCAACGAAACGAATCTGTCGATCCGGAGTGGAACAGTGACTTTTCTTCCGGCCTCGTCGGTAAACTGGCGGAAATCGTTGGTGTTTAACTGGCTCTTATTGCTTTTGGGGGAGCATGCGGAAACGACGACAAGCGCGAGCAAGAGCGCTATCGCACTCGAGCTAACCTTGGTATGTGGAGAGTAGCCTGTTAGCAAGAAGTCCCGCCGACCTCCCGTTCCCGTGGAAAGGGAACAGGCTATCGGCGGGACTTTGGCAATTCTGGAAGACCCGTGCGGCCTGAACGCCTTTCCGCGAGCGTCCAAAAGCTGCAAAGCACGATGGGCAGGTCTCCTGGCTTAAAGAATCGGCGGCTAGTTCTACGAAACGTTAACCGACATTCTCATCACAGTGGCGCGACCGCGCGGGATTCTCACCCGTTTCCCTATTCTCCCCGACAACACGGGGCACCCAGGCGCTTTTCATTTGAAAGAGCAGCGATCTGTTTGATCGCGGCGGACAGTACCACGCCGCCAACTTAACTGTCAAATTTAATGATCACATCAAAATGTCGAGCCCGTTTGCAAAGCGCCTGCTGCGTTGCTTCGGCGGTTGGCGTCCAGTAAGATTCATCGGATTTTGTTGGAGAACACTTCAAACAATGATTAAGACTATTGAATGGACCAGCGAAGGTGTGCGGATGCTTGATCAGCGGCTGTTGCCTGCAGAAGAAAAATACTTGATGCTGCGATCCTACGAGGAGGTAGCGGAGGCGATCAAGAAGATGGTGGTGCGCGGGGCACCGGCGATTGGAGTATCTGCCGCAATGGGACTTGCCCTTGGCGCAAGCCAATCTGTCGGAACTTCTGTCGCCGATCTTGAGGACGATTTCTATTACATGTGCAACGTGATGAGCAATACGCGTCCCACAGCTGTGAACCTTTTTTGGGCCATCGAACGCATGCGCGAGACATTCAAACGTGAAAAAGCCCGCGCTCAGAACGTAGAAGAGATCAAGAAGAGCCTGGTTGACGAGGCATTAGCAATATTCCAGGAGGATATTGACGCAAATCGTGCCATTGGTCGAAATGGCGCCGTATTGATTGCGGATGGCGCGACGGTGCTCACCCACTGCAATGCGGGCGCGCTTGCCACAGCCGGCGATTATGGAACCGCGCTTGGTGTGATTCGTGGTGCGCGTGATGCAGGAAAGCGAGTGGCTGTGATTGCCGATGAAACCAGGCCCTTTCTACAGGGCCTGCGCTTAACTGCTTGGGAGTTGGCCAAGGACAACATTCCGGTAACGGTAATAACCGATAACATGGCAGGGCATGTAATGAAGAGCGGCAAGGTTGATGTTGTAGTCGTGGGTGCCGACCGCATTGCCGCAAATGGCGACACGGCAAACAAGATCGGAACGTATATGGTTGCTGTGCTCGCAAAACGGCATAACCTTCCGTTTTACGTCGCTGCTCCGATTACGACGCTAGATCTCTCACTTCGCTCAGGTGACGAAATCCCCATTGAAGAGCGGGACACGAAAGAAGTGACTCACATACGCGAGCAACAGCTCGGTCCGACAGGAGTATCGGTTCACAACCCTGCCTTCGACGTCACCCCAAACGACCTGATCACGGCCATCATCACGGACAAAGGTGTTGTGCGCGCGCCTTACGTCAATAGTCTTCGCGAGCTGGTTGAAGGGAAAAGTGTCGGGTCGAAGGCTTAAGAAGTTTGAGCGACTGCGCACGCTGAAAGATTACGCTCTTGCGAACCGGCTCTGTCTCCACCAATCGATAGTGAGGTTGAGACCCTCGCGCAGACCCACTCGAGGTTCGAAGTTAAGGAATTCATGGGCGCGTGAGATGTCTGCCAGACTATGACGGACGTCGGCTGCCCTCGGTTCGTGGTACTCCGCCTGGACATCCGTCTTGCCCGTCAATGTTTTTAGTTCGTTCAAAAGTTCGTTCAACGTAACGCTCTGCCCATTGGCGATATTGATTACTTGACCAATGCCCTTCTCTGTTTCCGCCGCTCTCACATTTGCCTCGACTACATTGTCGACATAAGTGAAGTCCCGAGACTGCTCGCCATCCCCGTATATTACCGGCTTTTCATTACTCAGCAACTTGCTGATGAACCGCGAGACGACACCGGAGTATTGCGAACTCGGATCCTGTCGCGGACCGAACACATTGAAATATCTTAGCGAGATCGTTTCCAGACCATAGACACGAGTGAAAACCTGGCAGTAGTACTCGCCGACGAGCTTCGCGACGGCGTAAGGAGAAAGGGGATCCGGGAGCATGTCTTCCGATTTTGGAAGTGTGGGCTGATCGCCGTAGGCGGAGCTTGAGCCTGCATAAATGATGCGCCTTACCCTTTTCTCGCGCGAGGCTACAAGCAATGAAAGCGTTGCATCTACACAGGCGATGTGAGTTTGTCGCGGATTCTCAACGGAGCGTGGGACTGAAGGGAGCGCAGCTTCATGAAATACCAGCTCGACATCTTCGAGTGCACGGCGCAACGAAATCTCGTCGACAAGGCTTCCGTGAACGAAGTCGATGTCAGCGTCGATCTCATCAAGATTGTCACGATAGCCGGTGGACAAGTCGTCAATAATACGGACGCGAGCCCCGCTTGATGCGAGCGCCGAAGCTATATGTGAACCGATAAAACCAGCTCCTCCGGTAACAAGCGCTAATCCCGATAAAGGCATAGAAGAGAGAGAAGTTGACGGTTGCTATTTAGACTAAATCCTTAAAACACTTTAGCGGAACAGTTCTATCTGCCAACACCGATGTAGTCAAACCCAAGCTCTCGCATGTGCTCAGGCTCGTAAATGTTTCGCAGATCCGCAATCTTGGCCGATTTCATCAAATCGCGAATGCGGACCATGTCAAGCGCACGAAACTGATTCCACTCCGTAACAAAAACGAGCGCATCCGCATCTTTAACCGCCGCATACTCGTCTTCCGCATAATCGATCTCGGGAAGAATTCGCGCTGCCTCTGTCATCGCGACTGGATCATAGGCGCTCACCCTGGCGCCTTTTTCCACCAGGTCACGGATGATCTCGACTGAAGGAGCTTCCCGCATATCGTTCGTTTCCGGCTTAAAGGCGAGACCCAAAACTGCAATCGTCTTTCCGTTTAATTCGCCCACAAGCTTTTCGATCTTTGGCAGCATCGCCTTTCGCTGGCGGCGGTTTGCTTCAATTACGGCATCCACTATCAACGAGTCGCAGCCAAATTGGCGAGCAACTGATGCCAGCGCCTGAGTGTCCTTCGGAAAGCACGAACCACCGAAGCCAGGGCCAGGGTGTAGAAACTTGCTACCAATGCGCCGGTCCATGCCTATAGCTCTGGCGACGTCGTGGACGTCACAACCAATACCTTCGCACAAGTTGGCTATTTCGTTTATGAAAGAGATCTTCGTTGCGAGAAATGCGTTTGCAGCGTACTTGGTCAACTCAGCGGCTTCCAGAGAGGTAACGACGAATGGAGCCTCAATCAAATAAAGCGGACGATACAAGTCTCTCATTATCGCAATAGCTTCCTCATCCTGGCTTCCAATTACTACTCTGTCCGGTCGCATAAAGTCGTTTATCGCCGCACCCTCCCGCAGGAATTCGGGATTCGAAACAATCCCGAAGTGTACGCGACTCTTCTGATGCGCGCGTATTAATTTGCGTAGATGCTCGCCTGTTCCGATGGGAACGGTCGATTTAGTAACAATGACCTTGTACCCGTTCATATGTTCCGCCACTGAGCGCACGGCAGCTTCCACGAAGCTCAAATCAGGCGAGCCATCCTCTTTCGCTGGGGTTCCTACTGCCAGGAAGATTACGAGCGCTTGTTCGACCGCTTGTTTGACGTCAGTAGTAAACCGCAGACGCCCGGGCTGAATGTTCTTGGTCACTAGCTGCTCAAGGCCTGGTTCATAGATCGGTATGACACCGGCCGAGAGACGGGCTATTTTTTCAGAGTCGACATCAACACATGTTACATCCACACCGAACTCAGCAAAACACGCTCCGGTAACCAGGCCAACGTAACCGGTGCCTATTACAGCGATATGCATCGAAAGCTACCTTTAGAAACTTGGGCGGGATTAGTTGTTACACTCAAAACCTTGCGGGTCGAACACGACATATTGTCGCGTGACCCGCAAGGTTGTATCTAATTGACCGCGCGCTCAAAGACGGCGTCGCAGTATTTTTCAGAACGAGACAATTTCCACTTACTTAGAGGGGCTGACGACGATCACCGTGCCGTTGAAGTTAAGGTCGTTGTTGTGCAGAGCGGCATAGAAAACCGCGGCAATCGCGCCACCTGCGGCCAAAAGCAGTACGGCAAGCTTACCACCGCTCATACCTTCATCTTCATCACCCTTCTTAGCCATTTGGGGATTCGGCGAGCCGGCCGTTGCACTCTCCCCGGCCGCAATTGCCTTTACGACACCACCGCTCCGCAACTCAGCAAGACCGGACTGTGTCGCGAGAGCAGTGTTACCGTGCGCAACATCCACCGTAAACGAAGTTGCATGGGATCCATCCACAACAACGGCGCCATCTTTGGTTGTGAGGTTAACGGAGACGCCCGCCAGAGTCGAAACGTGAGCGCTACCGCTGTCAAGCACGCCCATGATGCTGGTTTCTGTGAAGCTAAGTCTCAAGCTAGAATTAGGCGCCAAGTCAACCCGGCCTAGCTTGCTAATGCTGACAGTGGAACTGCTCTGGGCTGCGGTGGTAATTACGCCATCGGAAAAGAACGTGCCGCCGGAAATCGCCTTCTGGCCGTTGACAGTGACCTGTCCAGAAATTGACAGTTCACCTGATAGCGCGCTCGCCCCTGGCGACGCCAATACAACCATTGAGTAAACACTCAAAACAGCAACGCACAAACAGGCCGCGATAGATTTGCGGCTCAAAGTTTTGCTGATCATTAACTTTCCTCCCGTGGAAACAAGAATTCTTGATTTCGAGCGGCGACGGCGAAAACCGGTGAGACGGTGGCTTTAGTCTACCAATCTCGTCTCTTCACCGTTGCAGAACGCTGGCAGCGCAAATGGCGTCTGCAAAGGCTAGGTACGGGCTTTTATTACACGAATAAAGGCCCTCTGTCAACAGCCATTTAAGCCAACTTTGCCACGAAATTGTGTCGGGTTTCTCAATGTTAAGTGTGGCACCAGTTAGAAGGCGGGGAAACTACCCTTGACGGCTTTCTTGACGCTTTTTCAAATGGGACCGTGGCGATCTTCCATTCCGCACGCGACGCCAGCGATAAAAGTACGCTCACCGTTCGGCTGAGTCAAGCGCAAAAGAAAAGGCCCGCTCCATTTCCGCTATTGGAGCAGCCCCTTCGACGAGCTAAGTGCAAGTTTGCAACCGGCGAGATCCTAGATCGGGATCACCCGAGAGATTTCTAACTATTTCCAGTTCGCCGGACAAGACAGTGAG
>JBGPNE010000090.1:0-8010 GCA_041487335.1 Pyrinomonadaceae bacterium | reverse complement strand
TGACTATTGTTGTGGTCTATAACATCGTACATTCAGACATGGGGCGCGCGCTGGTCTCAATACGAGAGGACGAACTGGCCGCTGAAGCGATGGGCATTAACACGACGCGCTACAAAGTTCTTTCCTTCGTGATCAGTTCCGCCCTCGCCGGGATGGCAGGCGTTCTGTTTGGACACTACACGCAGTTTTTGAGTACCAATGACTTTCAATTTATCCGATCGTTTGAAATCATTATTATGGTCGTGCTTGGCGGAATGGGATCGCTCACGGGATCTGTCTTCGGCGCGATTGTGATTACTCTGCTGCCAGAGCTGTTGCGAAGGCTTCCAGGTGACCTGTCCCAATATCGACTTGTCGTCTACTCTGCTCTACTGATTCTCATTATGCTGACGCGCCCGCAAGGCATTCTGGGCACACGCGAGTTTGGTCTTTCATGGCTCAAACGCGCACAGCGGCAACCGGAAGGAGATAAGCCAGTCGGCGACTCCAAGGGCGTTTCAATCGCCGAACAAGGTCCGCCTTCGGCAATCGATCATGCGAAGGAGGTTGAGAACCGATGAGCAGCGCCCCGGAACAGGAATCGGCTGTTCATCGTGAACAGCAGACGACGCCAGACGGCGAGTATCCCTTGCGCACGGTCAAATGCACCATAAAGTTTGGCGGTCTGGTTGCGGTAAACGAATTAGACATGAGCGTACGCCGGGGGGAGATTTACGGTCTGATTGGACCAAATGGCGCCGGTAAGACAACAATCTTCAACCTGCTCACGGGGGTATATGAACCGACTTCAGGCGAGATCTTTTTTCAGGGACAACGAATCGATGGGCTGAAGTCTTACGAAATTTCGCGTCGCGGAGTATCACGCACGTTTCAGAACATTCGGCTGTTTCCCAGCATGTCGGTTCTCGAAAACGTGATGACGGCCTGCCATAGACACGCAAAACAGAACCTGGTCGATGCCGTCTTCCGGCTGCCCCGCTTTGAACGTGACGAGCGCGAGCACAGAGAATTTGCCATAGACTTGCTTGAAATATTTGACCTTGCGCGCTACAGAAACGAGGGCGGCACGAGCTTGCCCTACGGCAATCAGAGAAGACTCGAGATCGTCCGCGCGCTCGCGACGCGGCCAACACTTCTTTTGCTCGACGAACCTGCAGCGGGAATGAATCCAGCAGAACAAGAAGATCTGATGCGCTTGATCCAGCAGATCAGGGATCGATTTGGCCTGACGATCTTGCTGGTGGAACACAATATGAAGGTCGTGATGGGCGTCTGCGAAAGAATCCAGGTCGTGGACTATGGAAAATCGATAGCGCTTGGGCTTCCGGAGGAGATTAAGAACAATCCGAAGGTGATCGAAGCTTATCTCGGCGATTAACTGTCAGTCTTTATGCTTGCTTTAGAAAACGTCTCAGTTAACTACGGTGCTATCGAAGCTCTGACCGGCATCTCAATGCGGGTCGAGAGGGGTGAGGTGGTAACTCTGATCGGGGCTAACGGCGCCGGTAAAACCACTACCCTGCGAACCATCACCGGTCTACTCCGGCCGCGGCAGGGACGAATCACTTTCGAGGGTGAAGAAATAAGCGGCAGACCCACACACAAGCTTGTCGCTCGGGGAATTTCCATGTCGCCTGAAGGTCGCGGGGTCTTCGCTAATCTGTCGGTGCGCGAGAATTTGCAGATGGGCGCCTATCTTAACAGAGACAAGCGTGGCATAGCGGCCGATATGCAGCGAGCATTTCACATGTTTCCGCGTTTGAAAGAGCGGGAGGCTCAGAAGGCGGGGACTCTCTCAGGCGGTGAGCAGCAGATGCTCGCAATAGGACGCGCGCTTATGTCGAAGCCGCGTTTACTCCTGCTTGACGAGCCCTCGCTGGGACTCGCGCCGCTGGTTGTGCATACGATCTTTGAAGCCATCGATGAGATCAAGAGCAAGGGAACGACGATCCTTCTAGTCGAGCAAAACGCCCACGCCGCACTAGGCCATTCCGATCGCGCTTACGTCATGGAGACTGGAAGAATTGTGATGCAAGGCCCATCGAAAAAACTCGCCGTCGATCCGAGAATCAAAGAAGCCTATCTTGGTGAGTAGATCAACAATTCCCAACCGCGGTTTACGCTGTGCTTAAGCGACCACAACCAAAGCCCCGACTTGGAAATGTCCTTCTGATGTTGGCTTCGTTGGCTCTGGTCGCGTTGGCGGTCTCCTGCAAACGGCAAGAAGTTGGCGAAAGCAAGGATCGCGGCACGATCAAGATCGGTTATTTCGGCGATCTCTCGGGACCTACTTTCAACTTCGGCCAATCGGCGATAAACGGCGTGTTGCTCGCCGCCGATGAGATCAATCAGGCTGGCGGAATCAACGGCCGACAGCTGGATGTAGTTATCGAAGACGATCAAGGCAGCCCGGAGCGAGCTGCGAAGGTCGTCAATAAATTGATCGACCAGGACAAAGTTGTGGCTCTGATTGGTGGCGGCGCCTCCGGAAACAGTCTTGCCGCGACGCCCAGGGCGCAGTCGGCAAAAATTCCGCTGATCTCACCATCGTCAACGAATCCGGCAGTCACACGGGCTGGGGACTACATTTTCCGGGCCTGCTTCATCGATGCATTTCAAGGTGAAGTGATGGCCAAGTTTGCGGCCAATACGCTAAAGGTGAAGAAAGCCGCCATCATGCTCGACTTTAACTCGCCTTACAGTCGCGGCCTAACTGAATTCTTCGAATTGAGTTTCACAAAGCTAGGCGGGCAGATCGTAAGTAAGCAGTCGTACACGCAAGGAGATCCTGATTACAAAGGACAGTTGAATTCGATCCGAGCCGCCGAGCCCGACGTTATCTATGTTCCGGGTTACTACGGTGATGTTGCGATCATCGCCAAGCAAGCACGCCAACTCGGGCTGATACAACCGTTGCTCGGTGGCGACGGTTGGGATGCGCCAGAGCTGTGGGAACTGGGCGGAGACGCGTTGAATGGCTCCTACATCTCGAACCACTACTCAGTTGAGGATCCCTCCCCGGCAATTCAAAAATTTGTGCACGATTACAAACTCCGTTACGGAAATCTGGCACCTGACGCTCATGCGGCTCTCGCTTACGATGCGATGCGATTCCTGGCTGAGGCTATTCAGCATGCTGGAACAACGGATGGGCCAAAGCTGCGTGACGCGCTCGCTCAGACGAAAGACTTTTCTGGTGTCACGGGCATGATTAGCATTGACTCAGAACGGAATGCAGTGAAGCCGGCGGTCGTTTTGAAACTGCAAGACACAAAGTACATTTATCAGGAGACGATTCAGCCGGAGGCGGCAGCGGCAGTGACTCTCTCACCGTCTGTTTCGCCTTCCAGACGAAATCGCAAATAACAGAGCGTGCAGGCTTCTCACTGTGCCGCGGGCCGCGCTTAGCTTCAAATCGTTCCGCGACGGGGAGCCCTTCCGAGTTAATACAGGAAGGAGAAAAGTCAAGATTTTAGTGTCGCGCGCGCGCTAGCGAGTGCTTCCAGGACGCGTTCCGGCGAAGTCCCGCCACTGATGGACTTGGTAGCAAGCGTGTTATCAAGCGAAAGGACCTCAAACACGTCCTCCTCAATCAGAGTAGAGAAAGATCGCATTTTATCGAGCTGGAGTTCCTGCAATTCCAGACCCTGCTCGATGGCCCGGACGATAATACGACCGACGGTTTCGTGTGCTTCTCGGAAAGGCATCCCTTTTCGCACGAGATAGTCGGCCAACTCGGTCGCGTTCATGTAACTCTTTGAAGCTGCTTCGCGTGTGCGCGTTTCGTTGACACTAAGGTTTCGCAGGACCGTAGCTGTTACTTCAAGACAAGCGTTGACCGTATCAAAGGTATTGAACACAGCCTCTTTGTCTTCCTGCATATCTTTGTTGTAAGCGAGGGGCAGACCTTTGAGTATTGTGAGAAGCGACGTCAGGTGACCAAACACCCGCCCGGTCTTACCGCGCACCAGCTCCATCGAATCAGGATTTTTCTTTTGTGGCATCAGACTCGAGCCAGTTGCCACAGCCTCGCTCAATTCAAGAAAGCCAAACTCGGCGGTTGAATAGATGATGATGTCTTCGGCGAGACGCGAAAGATGAACCATAACAAGCGCACAAGCGCTAACAAACTCGACACAGAAATCTCGATCGCTCACCGCATCGAGGCTATTCCGAGACACACTCTCAAATCCCAACTCGCGTGCGACTGCCTCGCGAGCGATTGGGTAGGATGTTCCCGCCAGCGCGGCGGAACCCAGCGGCATAACGTTCACGCGCTCGAGCGCATCCGCCAGCCGTTCGCTGTCGCGGGCAAGCATTTCAAAGTAAGCAAGACACCAGTGAGCAAAGAGCAGCGGCTGCGCTCGTTGAAGATGTGTATAACCCGGAATAATCGCGTCCCGGTGCGCCTCTGCCAGATCGAGCAGTGCTTCCTGTGTGGAACGTACCCGCTTTGTAAGCTGATCGATTGCTTCTCGCAACCAGAATCGCAGATCGGTAGCGACTTGATCGTTGCGGCTGCGTCCAGTATGGAGCTTGAGGCCTGTGGCCCCGATTAGCTCCACCAGACGCGCCTCTACGAAAGAATGAATATCCTCGGATTGGACTTCGTCGAAATAGTTTACCTGAGCCAGACCGCGTTCAAGGATCAATTGCAGGCCAGTCTTAATCTTCGTCGCCTCATCGGCAGTTAAAACTCCGGCTCCGGCCAAGCCGTTGCAGTGAGCCACACTGGCTCGCACATCCGCCTCGAAGAGTCTGCGATCGACATTGAACGAACGGTTGAACTCAACAAAGCCCGCGTCTGGCTTGCCTTTGAATCGTCCGCCCCACAAATTCTTCGCCTGGTTCATTTGTCCTCCTCACAAGCAGATCTGTCCATCTTCACCTCCGAATTGACGTGCGAGCATCGCACATGGTAGTTTATGCATCTATGCACTGGATATGCAAGTCCTGTGCATACGGTTCGGGCATGCGTAAGGAACAAAGGCAGAAAAAGCTATTGCGCTTGATTCAGGCAAAGCCAATCGGCACGCAGGAAGAATTGCGCGTCTTTCTCGAACGAGCTGGGGTCTCGGCGACTCAGTCGAGTGTATCTCGCGACCTCGAGGAGCTTGGCGTCATCAAGCATCACGGGCATTACACGCTGCCGCGCACAAATGGCACTGCAGCCCGCGGGCTGTTGAGCCTGGACTCCGCTGGAGAAAACCTTGTGGTTGCCCGAACAGAGCCGGGGCTGGCATCGGCTGCGGCAGTTGAGATTGACGGTGCCGCGATTCCAGAAATCGTGGGAACCCTCGCGGGTGAAGACACGGTGTTTATTGCCGTCGGCGATCGAAAGGCCCAGCGCGCTGCCATCAAAAAGATTTGGGGGGTGTTTGGATAATTAGTCAGTTGTCAGTTGTCAGTGGTCAGTAGTCCGTTGTTAGCGACTACCGACAACTGACCACAAACCACTGACCACTGACAACTGACAACTGACAAAGGAAGAGCAAGTGTCAGAGAAAAGAATCAACAAGATTGTCCTGGCCTACTCGGGTGGGCTCGACACGTCCGTGATGCTTCGCTGGCTGAAGGAGCGTTATGAATGCGAGGTGGTTTGCTACTGCGCAGACGTGGGTCAAGGTGAGGAGTTGACGGGGCTCGAAGCGAAGGCACTCGAGACAGGCGCATCGAAGCTATATGTAGAAGACTTGCGCGAGGAGTTTGTCCGGGAATACGTCTGGACCGCCGTTAAGGCAAATGCGATCTACGAAGGTGTTTACCTGCTCGGCACTTCGCTCGCACGGCCGGTCATCGCCAAGCGTCAGATCGAGCTTGCGCGCAAGGAAAACGCCGATGCCGTAGCCCACGGCGCTACTGGCAAAGGAAACGATCAGGTGCGTTTTGAACTCACCTACTACGCCCTGCAACCGGATATCAGGGTCATCGCCCCGTGGCGTGAATGGGAGTTTAAGGGTCGCAGCGATCTGATTGCATATGCGAAGGAACATGAGATTCCGGTTACCGCGACTCACGAGAAACCTTACTCGACGGATGGCAACCTGATGCACATCTCCTATGAGGGGGGCATCCTCGAGGACCCCTGGGCCGAGCCTCCGGAAAACATTTTCCAACTCACAAAATCACCGGAGCACGCCAGGGCCGAAGCCGAATACGTAGAGATCTCGTTTGCCAGAGGTGAGCCAGTCGCGGTCAATGGCCAGCAGATGGACGCCGTCGCTCTGCTTGAAACTCTCAATAAGATTGGCGGCGGACACGGCATCGGTCGCGTCGATCTCGTCGAGAACCGTTTCGTCGGCATGAAGTCGCGTGGCGTTTATGAGACGCCCGGAGTGACTATCCTACAAGCTGCACATCGCGCGCTTGAATCCATCACACTCGATCGCGAGGTCATGCACTTGCGCGATTCGCTGAGTGTGAAGTTTGCCGAGTGTGTGTATTACGGATTTTGGTTTGCACCTGAGTTTGAGTTGCTGCGCAAGATGATCGATGAAACGCAGCAGAAAGTAAGCGGCGACGTGCGTCTAAAGCTTTATCGTGGAAACGTGATCGTCGTGGGACGGCGGTCCCCGCATTCGCTCTACGACGAGAAGGTCGCCACTTTTGAAGCGGACACTGTCTACAATCAGCGCGATGCTGAAGGGTTTATCAAGCTCAACGCATTGCGATTGCGGCAGCGAAGGGGTTAGCACAGGTTGCCAACTTGTCTAAATTGTTTAGAGGCGGGTGTCGCCCGCCCATAATCTAGGGATGAGTCTCCAGGCGGGCAACGCCCGGAATACACAACTATGAAACATTCAAACGCGAAAATCACCATCATCGACGCAGATAAGATCGGCTCAGCAACCTCGCCGCTGGGTCTCAGCAAGACTGTTGCGGTCGTTACTTCCTCTGAGTCGCCGCGCGCCGGCGATGTGATTGCCGTGCAAGCTTTGACCGATAGCGCCACCTACAACATGCTGGAGTTGCCAACAGGAAGGATGGCAAAGATCAATCCGGGTGATCTGCTGCTGGGCGCACTGGGACGAAGACGCGCGCTGAAAGGCTTCGTCGGTGACGTGCCTGAGTCCGTGCAGGTTGGAGATCATCTACATTTGCTCAATATGGGAGGTGTGATCGGGTGTTGCACCGGCCACCACTCGAGTTTGGGCGATGCAATCAAAGTTGAAGTTCTCGGTCTCGTTTGTGACGAAGAAGGTCGCGTCCTGAACGTCGCGGATGTGGCTCTGCCACCGCGCTCGTCGCTCGGGGAGACGGCGCCAATCGTGATCATCGCGGGAACGAGCATGAACAGCGGCAAGACGTACGCAGCGACGGAACTTATTAAACAAGCAAACCGCGCGGGACTACGGGTGGCCGCGGCCAAACTCTCTGGAGTCGCGTGTTTACGCGACACATTGAACATGGCCGATCATGGCGCCATTGCTACCGCGAGCTTTCTTGATTGTGGTCTGACGTCGACAGTTGGCGTAGGCGATCTTGCACCCGTTGCCTGGAGCGTCATCGCGCATCTCAATGAAAGCTCACCGGATTTGATCGTAATCGAGTTGGGCGACGGGGTCCTTGGTGGATACTCAGTTGAATCCATCTTCGATGATCTGGAATTGCGGGAAGCAACCGCAGCGATCATCTTTTGCGCTTCCGATTATGTCGGTGCCTGGGGTGGCATCGAATTGTTTCGCCGTCGCGGAGTCAAAATTGATCTGGTGGCCGGATCGGTGACCGACTCCCAGATGGGCCAGGATTACGTAGAGCGAGAGTTTGGTGTTCCAGCGGCAAATGCCAAACGTAACGGCGCACGCCTCTTTGAACTCGTATCAGCGAAATTGCCTGTTAGGGTGTGAGGAAGGCGAAAACCAGAGGACGCGGAGACACGGGGACGCGGAGACACGGGGACGCGGAGATACGGGGACGCGGGGATACGGGGACGCGGGGATCCGGGGATCCCGGACGGGGGGAAACGGGGACGCGGGGGATCCGGGACGGGGGGACACGGGGACGCGGAGA
>JBGPNE010000089.1:0-8020 GCA_041487335.1 Pyrinomonadaceae bacterium | reverse complement strand
CAGCGCCACGCGCACGTTTGTTTCACGCCCCTTGTTGGGCACGTAATCGAGGTCGCACTCAGGATCGGGTTCTTCGAGGTTTATTGTTGGAGGAATCATATTCGTGTTCATCGCGCACAATGCTGCGCCTAGACCTGCCGCGCCGCTGCCACCCTGCGGGTGTCCGATCTGCGACTTCGTTGCGGACATCGGAATTCTTGCTGCATGACTGTTGAAGGCCAGCTTTAGCGCACTTGTCTCGATTCGGTCATTCAAGACCGTTGACGTACCGTGAAGGTTGATATAGTCGATGTCCTTAGGCTCAAGGCCGGCATCTTCCAGCGCTAAGCTCATCGCCCGCGCAGGCTCGGAGCCAGTTTCTTCCAGCCGCACCCGATGATGTGCATCACAGGTACTGCCGTATCCGGCAATCTCGGCGTAGATTTTCGCCCCGCGCTTCTTCGCCTGTTCAAATTCTTCGAGCACATATATCCACGCGCCCTCGCCCAGCACCATTCCCGATCGGTCTCGTGAAAAAGGACGAGACGCGCGGCCAGGTTCGGCATTCCAGCGAGTGGTGAGTACAGTCAGCAAGTTGAACCCCGCAAGAATGCCGGGCGCGAGCGGCGCGTCAACCCCGCCTGCAATCATTAGTTCCTGCCGGCCCAGGGCGATGTGCTGGGCGGCATAGGCAATGGCATCGGTCGAGCTGGTGCAGCCTGTCGAGATCACATGCGAGAGACCCCGGAAGCCAAAGGCCATCGACAGCTCGCTTGACAAGGTGCCATGTGTGGCCGCGGGAATAATGTAAACACTCGCTTTATGGTGTGGTCCCTTATACCAATATTCATAATGCTGTTCAGCAAATGTCAGCCCGCCCCCACCAGTGCCGAGTACAACTCCAAATCCCCGACGCTCTTCCAGCGAGAGATCGCTAGCAGAGATTCTCGCGTCTTCTAATGCCTCTCGCGCGGCCGCCAGTGCCAGAGGTACGGTCCTCGGCACATGCTTTCGATCCTTTGGACTCAGTTGAGCTTCCCAATCGAAGTCACGCACTTCAGCCGCAATCTTCACAGGCGAGTTTGAAACGTCGAACGATTCGATCTTGCGCACTCCACTCTCGCCATTAATCAAACCCCGCCAGAACGCATCCCGACCTATTCCGATCGGCGTTACGCAGCCCATGCCGGTAATCGCAACGCGGCGCAGTCGTTTGAATCGGCTAAACATGCGGATTCGTTCTCCCAATCCTTCAAGTCTGAGGGCTCGTTTCGAGGAGAGGCGCGCCACAGAATAGCATCGCGCGCGACGAAACAGCTAAGACACTTCGGAAGAGTCTATTTGTCGATCATGATCATCCAAAAGTTGACCAAATTTTGAATTTGCCCTACCCGTAGTATTGAAACAAAAGGCCCGACACCGTTTTGGCGCCGGGCCCCGAGAAGTGATCTCTGTTCAAAGCCGCGCTTCACATGTTCTTACCCGTTAGCCAGCAGACTCGACCTTCGTTCCACATTCGTTGCAGAATTTTGTTCCTGGGGCCAGCTCTGCCTGGCAATTAGCACACTTCGGTTTCTCCTGCCTGGAGCCACATTCCACACAGAACTTCGCTGCTGCGTGAAGTTGGGCGCCACATTTTACGCAGGGGACAGTTTGCCCAGCCGCTTCGACTTTTGCGCCACACTCATTGCAGAATTTCGCATTCGATAAGTTTGAGGCGCCGCACTTTGGACAGCTAATTCTGGCTGCGCCGCCGGTATCACTCTTCGGCTGGTTCATCGCATTTGTCATCGCCCCAGCCATCGCGTTGCCGATTGCGAATCCCGCGCCCAGTCCGGCGCCAGTGCTCGCGCCACCCGAAGGATTCTGCGCTGCATCGCGCATTGCATCCGCCGCCTGAAATTGCGCGTAACGCCCGACATCGCCAATAACGCCCATCGAAGTGCGTTTGTCCATCGCCGCCTCAACCTCTGCTGGCAGCGAAATGTTTTCAACCACGAACTTCGCTAACTCGAGACCAAATGACTTGAACTCGTCGTTCAATTTATTACGCGTGAACTTGCTCAACTCGTCGTAGTTGGAAGCGAGATCAAGCGCCGCGATCTTTGACTCGCCCAGGGCATCGCTGAATCCGCTGACCAGCGTTCGCTTCAATTGACCCTCAATGTCCTCGGTTACGAACTTAGCGTTTGTTCCAGCGATCTCTTTTATTAATGCGCGTGGGTCAACCACGCGAATCGAGTAGATGCCAAATGCGCGCAACCGAACCATACCGAAATCTGCATCGCGCATCATTACCGGATTCGGCGTTCCCCATTTCAGATCCGTGAACTGTTTTGTATTGATGAAATAAACTTCTGCCTTGAATGGTGAATTGAAACCATATTTCCACGCGCCGAGTTTCGTAAGAATTGGTGTATTGCCACCATCGATGGTGTAAAGACCAGGACTAAAGACGTCCGCTATCTGCCCCTGAAAGACGAACACCGCGGCTTGCGATTCTCTGACCGTTAGTTGTGCTCCGTTCTTGATCTCCTGGCCGTGAACGGGAAAACGATAGAGCAACGTGTTACCCGAATCATCCAGCCACTCAATTACTTCTATGAATTGCGAGCGTAGGGCGTTCAAAATTCCCATTATTTCTTCTCCTTTTGCGCGGCAATTTCGCCGCAATGCGTCTTATATACGGTTCATCTCGGGGCGAAGTTCAGGCGCCGAAACCGAGGGCCACAAGAATATTGCACAAACGAGATGGCCAGCAAAGCGGTCTAGCCAGGAAAGGCGTCCTGTTTCTCCATTTATCAGGGGCGCCGCCCCTTTTGCCTACCTCGATCGCTCCAGATAGCGAAGATGGTTAGGGCCGTCAGCCCGCCAACCACATCTATCAGACTATCATAAATAGAAGCGGTGCGAGACGGTACAAAACTCTGATGGTATTCATCCAACAATGCGTAAATCATTATCAGCAATATTCCCGTCCAGAACCAAAACCTCCGAAGGAATGCATGCGACGAAGCAAAGAAAGCCCTGTAGGCCAGCAAACCGAGAACAGCGTACTCGGTGAAGTGGGCGGCCTTGCGCGTAAGGAAATGTATAACGGCTAATCGCTCCTCACTTAAATTGGGAAACAGCCAAAGAAGCAGCGGGCGAATTATCTTCGAGGTGTTGACTGCGGAAAACTCGCTTGTTGAGGCAAAGGAGATGAAAACCATCCACAAGACCAGAGGTCCATATCGCCAGACTCGACGCCGCAGCGAGGAATTTTCCGGCGGTTGCGCGGCTATGTTTCGGGTAATCATCAAGGCGTAGATACTATCTTAATCAATATGGGGAAGCAGCATTGGCTACTTCCCCATATTGATGCTTAACCAAAAAATCTCACGGCTCACAGTGCTGCGGAGCCGGAAACAACTTCGATAATCTCGTTAGTGATCGCTGCCTGGCGAACCCGGTTCATGTTCAGCGTCAACGAATCAATTAGTTCGCGCGCGTTCTTCGAAGCAGAATCCATTGCGGTCATTCGAGCGCCGTGCTCAGACGCAACGGATTCCAGCAACGCACGAAAGATCTGCGTTTCAACAAGGCGTGGGAGCAGGCGACTGAAGATCTCTGAGGGAGGTTGTTCGTAAATATAGTCGACAAGCGTCAGAGGTTGTGCAGTCGAGGTTGTTTCTTCAGTCTTAGCCGTGGCACGCGAAACGGGCAAGAGTTGCTCTACCATCACGCGCTGCTGGAGCACTGATTTGAACTCATTGTAAATAACAAAGGCCTTGTCAATCTCTTTATCTTCAGTGAACCGCTTGATGACGTCGTGCGCAACTTCAAGGGCCTCAGAAAACTCCACGCGGCCCTTGCCAGTAAGGCCTACGTATTCGCCGACCAGCATTGAGTCTCTGCGGCGGTAGAAATCTCTTCCTTTGCGCCCGATTGCAAGGACCTCAATCCGCTTGCCTGCATGATCGCGAATGAAAGCCTGGGCTGCCTTGATCAGATTCGTATTGAAGGCTCCGCAAAGACCCTTGTCAGCAGTAATGAGAACCACGAGATACCGCTCATCTTCTCGGACATCCAGGAGTGGATGGTGAAAATCTTCGTCAGCAGTACCGGCCAGCTCGCTTAAGACCGCCATCATCTTGTTGGCGAACGGACGCGCAGTAACTACGCGAACCTGCGCGCGCTTCAGCTTTGCCGCGGAGACCATCTTCATAGCTTTGGTGATCTGCTGCGTGTTTTTAACCGATTTGAGGCGGCGGCGAATATCCAGGAGATTTGGCATAAGGCGTTAGTTGTGAATGATGGCGAGATCTTATGCGCCCGCCGGAGCGGGTTGGGCAGTCGGTGCAGCCGCCGTCACCGGAGCACCTGCGGAAGTAGCCGCTCGTTCATTCCACGCATCCTTGACGTCCTTCAAGACCTGTTGAAGGTCCAATTTGATTTCGTCGGTTAAAGTCTTCTGCTCACGAATATTCTGCAATAGACCGGGATGTGAGTTCTCGACAAACCTGAGCAGCTCGGCCTCAAAGCGACGAACATCATCGACCGCAATGTCGTCTGTATAGCCATTACTCGCAGCCCAGATAACGAGCACTTGATTCTCAACGTCAATCGGTTGGTATTGGGGCTGCTTCAGGATCTCAACCAGACGTTCGCCACGTGCGAGTTGGGCCTGAGTGGCCTTATCCAGATCAGAACCGAATTGAGCGAAGGCCTGCAATTCCCTGAACTGCGCGAGATCTATACGCAGGGTCCCGGCAACCTGCTTCATTGCCTTGATCTGTGCCGCACCACCAACGCGAGAGACACTGTTTCCGACGTTTATCGCCGGCCGAATGCCACTGTTGAAGAGGTCCGCCTCGAGGAATATCTGTCCGTCGGTAATCGAGATTACATTCGTTGGAATGTAAGCTGAGATATCGCCCGCCTGCGTCTCGATGATCGGAAGGCTTGTCAATGAACCGCCGCCTTTGGCGTCAGACAACTTCGCGGCCCGCTCGAGCAAGCGCGAGTGCAGATAGAAAACGTCCCCGGGATAGGCCTCTCGGCCCGGTGGCCGACGGAGCAGCAGCGAAATCTCGCGATACGCCGCAGCCTGTTTCGAGAGATCATCATAGATCGTCAACGCGTGACGCCCGTCATCACGGAAATACTCACCCATGGCCGCCCCCGAGTAAGGGGCGAGGAACTGCATCGCCGCCGGGTCTGACGCAGTAGCCTTAACTACAATCGTGTAGTCCATCGCGCCAAAGTCCTGCAGCGTCTTCACTACCTGCGCTACCGTCGATGCCTTCTGGCCAATGGCTACATAAATGCAAATTACGTCTTTGCCCTTCTGATTGATGATAGTGTCGACTGCAACCGCCGTCTTTCCTGTTTGCCGATCCCCGATGATCAACTCGCGCTGTCCTCGGCCGATGGGGACCATCGCATCGATTGCCTTGAGTCCGGTCTGCAGCGGTTCTTTAACTGGCTGGCGATCGATTACGCCGGGAGCTAAGCGTTCAATTGGATTGTAGCGATCGGTGACAATGGGACCACGATCATCAATGGGGTTGCCCAGGGCGTCGACGACACGTCCAATCAGCGCATCACCAACCGGCACCCGCATAATGCGACCAGTACGTTTGACCAGATCCCCTGCCTTGATCGTCTGGAAGTCCCCAAAGAGCACCGCTCCGACCTTGTCCTCCTCCAGGTTTAGAGCGAGTCCACGCACATCATGCGGAAACTCCAGCAGTTCGCCAGCCATCACTTTTTCAAGACCGTGAATTTCAGCAATTCCGTCACCGACTTTGATCACGGTGCCCACTTCCATCACCGTTACACCAGATTCGAAATCCTCAATCTGCTTGCGGATAATCTCGTTGATCTCGTTTGCTCTAATGGGTTCCATTACGTTTCCTCTGGCGTTATTCTCCCGCGAGTTTTTCGCCAAGTCGCTGAAGCTTATTGCGTACCGATCCGTCGTAAACAGTAGAACCGATTCGCGTGACCATTCCGCCGATTAGCGACTCGTCCGTTGCAAAGCTCAGACGCACATCCTTGCCAGTCATTGCCACCAACCTTTGTTGCAAAGACCTTTTCGCGGATTCCGGTATTGGCCGCGCGGATATCACCTGCGCCCCAACCACACCTGATCGCTCGTCTAGTACCCGGGCAAATCTCTTGTTAACCTCGGGAAGATCGGTGAGTCTCTGATTGCGCAACAGTACCTGAAGGAAATTGGCGGTGGTCTGCCGAACCTTTGTGCGTGAGATCAGTTCCTTTAGAACGTTTCGCTTTTGCTCGTAAGGAATGGTCGGATTTCCAAACGCCTCTTGCAGTTGGGAGTTTGATTGGGTCATTTGCGCCCAGGCGAGCAACTCATCTTGCACCGAACGCGCCTCCCCTTGCGCGATAACGACGTCGGCAAGTGCTGATGCATAGCGCCGGGCAACAGTCTGCGCACTCAATGCGTGCCCCTCCCAAACTCTTCTACATTGAGGCCAATCAAGCGCGCATCATCTTCCGGTCGAATCTCTCGACGAATAAGCTCCTCCGCAAGCCGGACACTTTGCCCGGCAGCAAATTGGCGCAGTTCCTGCCTTGCGGCCTTACCGGCATTGTCTATTTCTCTTTGAGCTTGCTCTCGCAGCTTCGTCATCTCCGCTTCAGTCGAGCGCTTGATGCGCTCGCGTTCCGCGTCCGCTTCTGACTTCGACCTTTCGCGAATTATTGCTACCTCAGCATCTAGCCGCTCGACCCGTGACTCTACCTCAGCAAGTTGTGCAAGAGCATCATCCCTTTCCTGGCGGGCCCTCAACAGATCTCTTCTGATTCCCTCGCGCCGCGAGCGCAGCGCATCAGACAGCGGTCGTCGCAACAAATAAACTCCCACAGCTATAAAGATAAAGAGGTTTAGGAACTTCCACAGCTCGACGCCGGGGTAGTTCCACCAGGGACTCACACCTTCTTGAATAAAGATTGCCAAATGAACGAATCTTATGGCGGTAAGAAACATTAAACTTTACGACCGAATGTCTGGGTTGCCGGATTCACTGAGCCGTCTCCCGAGAATCCGAAAACCTATCTCCAATCCAATTCTGCGCGCCTCTATTCCCAGAGTCTGGCGGACATCCTCGGCCTGGCGGGTAAGCATCGCCTTTTGATCACTAATCAACGTTGCCATCTCTTCTTTCACAGCGGCGATTTGTTGTTCTCTTTCACGCAAGGCCTCTATCCGCTGCTGCTCCATCAGGCGATATCCTTCGGCACGAGCTTCCCGCAACTCGCGCTCATACCAGGAGATTTTTCCCTTTACCTTAGCCAGAGTCGATTGAGCTTCAGTCAGACGTCCTCGCGTCTGTAACACTCGCTGCTCCAAAATCCGGTTGATTGGCTGGAACAGCGTTAGATTCAACACGACGACCATGACCACAATAAGGGCGATATGCAGGAGCAGCGTGCCGTCAGGCACCAACTGTATGGAGTTTTCCGCCAACGCAAACAGAATCATACGCGCCTTTTCGCCTTCCTAGCGGCAAACTGACAACAGAACGTTCCTAGATGGCAAAAGCATAATGATATCAAAAGTTTGGGAGTCTAACATGCTGGCTGAAAACCGGTCAAGCCACTGGTCGGCGCGGCCACTGGTCGGCGCGGCCCCCGGCCCCCATGCCCCCACATGACCTAAGGCTGCGCTGTACCCCGAATCTCGACTGAACACTCTTTCATCAATTGCCGCAAGGTTCGCTTGGGACACGGAACTCGGGACCTTCCTAATCCGCCCGTGCGCCTCAATTGTAACTCATACAACGAAGTGCGTGAGCGGATTGTACTTCGTACAATTCACTCACGCTGCGGTCGTAGCCTCGGTGCCATGCATCAATAATCGATAGAGGCGGTCTAGGTCCTGCTGGCTATAAAACTCTATTTCGATCTTGCCTCCGACGCTTTGCGGATTTTGGACGATGTGCACCTGTGTTCCCAATTGCCGCCGAAGCTTTGTCTCGGCCGCCCGGACGTTGGCATCATTCTCTTTCGGCCCTGCTATCGACCGCTTCCT
>JBGPNE010000088.1:0-8025 GCA_041487335.1 Pyrinomonadaceae bacterium | reverse complement strand
TCGCTGTCGTCGACGCGTTGGAAAGAAGCGTCCTGGTAACTACCGGAGGGAAGAACAGACCCCACTGCCGCAGTGCGAAAGTCATCTCCCAGATTAAACTCGACTGCATGAATCTGATTAAAGATCCGCTCTTGCAATCGAGCGTCCTTGAACATTTCGCCGGTAGCCGCGGTCTCCTCCTCGTCGATAATTCTTTGAATGGACGGATCTGGAGCCACAAACGGAGTATTGATCCGTTCCGCTTCGATAGCAGGGCGATTTGATACCGCTCCCTCGCTCGGAGCCTCCAGGTGATCCTTGCCTCGCCCGCGCCGGCGTCCACGCCGACTTCGTCGCCGGCCGGCTTCAACAGTTCCCGCTGATTGCTCCGCCTCAACTTGCGGAACCGGTTGCTCCACTTCGCGAAGTGGCTCGGCTCGCGCCTGCGTAGCTTCGATGTGTTGCTCGCGCTCGACACGTGCGAGAGCGATCTGCTCTGCGGCAGCGCGTCCGGCGTCAACCTCACCCTGCTTCGATTTGTCAAGTACTATTCGCTCAAACTCTTCCTCCTCGTCGAAGAAGTCAGAGACGTAGAGGAATGCATCGCGTTCGAGTCCTATATCAACGAAAGCCGACTGCATCCCGGGCAACACGCGCATCACACGTCCTTTGTAGATGTTGCCTACAATGCCTTGATTGTTCTCGCCGCGTTCGATGTAAAACTCGGTAACCTTTTCGTTCTCGATGATGGCGATCTTCTTTTCGCGTCCGTTAAGGCTTACGATTAATTCTTTTGCCATTTTGTAACTTGTGTCTCCTGAAACGCCTGCATTAAGAGTCTGGTCTACGAGTCGCGAGTCTCAGGGTTGTTGATTTCTTGCCCCGGTCCGTGGCCTCTAAGTCTTTGGTCTATTGTGCTGAGCGTCATCTCGAAATTGTGAGTGGGCAGAGAAACGCGGCCATCAAGCTCAAGGCGAGGCTCGCGTTTTGCACAGAATTAGCGAGACGCGCAAGCATCCCGCCGCTATTTTCAGTGGAATTTTCCGGCCAGGGATCAGGCAAACATAGGAACAGATTGCCTGCTGGCCAGTTGTGAGTTTTTTGTCGGTCGCGTGCGAAGTGATCCGAGTGTGGACTTACTACGTCCACAGCGCGACGTTGATTAGAACTGTTCAAACCGAAAACCCTGACTAGCCGCACCGCGCATCGAACACGCATACTTTGCAATAGGGAGCACATTTCTCCACTAAATCGACTGCGAGCAGCAACCGCCTCCCATGACTCGCTCTCATGTGCTCAAAACCTTTTCTGCGGTTCGGTCAAACTTCAATGGGATTCCCGGCATCCCGTGCGCGCTTCCCGTTCCAGCCCAATTGGGCCACGTGAGCGGCTTCAATAAAGTTAATGGTGAGTCGCCAAACTTAAACGACCATAAAAATCCACTTCTCGCCTGTCGGGGCGCACGGAAAATTCATTACTGCCTTTTCATGATGTTTCGGCCAACACATTTAGCGCCGAATGAAAACTGCCGGCAGGGCGAGCTGACAAGAGTATAACCGAAGCTGGATAAAACGCGAAACAAAGTTAAACTTTAGGCAGAGAATCATCAGATCCAGCTATTAATTCACGAATCTTCGAAGCTGTATACTTATGGCGAAGCCGATTGCGATGAAGGTGGCGATTAGTGAAGCAAGGCCAGCGCTCATGAGTGGCAGGGGAACGCCAATGACCGGCAACAGGCCCAGCGCCATTCCGATGTTGATGAATATCTGGAAGGTCAGTCCGCCGACCACAGCCATAATGACGAGCATCCCCATCCTATCTGGTGCGCGCCGCGCTCCCGTGATCAATCTCGAGATCAATATAGCGTAAGCGAGGAGCACGAGAATGCAACCGACGAAGCCCTCGTTGCCGGCAGTCACGGCGAAGATGAAGTCGGTATGGGGCTCAGGCAAAAACTTCAGACTGCTCTGTGAGTGTTCTGACTCAGCCGTTGCGCCAAACACACCACCCTCGCCCACTGTCAGGATTGATTGCCAGGTGTGATAGCCAAAGCCGCGCCGGTCTGCGTTCTCCGGATCGAGGATCACGTTGATGCGTTCCTGCTGATAATTCTTGACGAGGTGCGCTTTGACACCGACCCAGTAAGCGAATGGTAGCATTATAAAACCAAGCACTAGTCCGCCAATCACCAGACGCATCCGCAGGCCGGAGAGAAAGAGAACGACAAGCAGAATGGGAATATAGGTTAGGACCGAACCAGCGTCGTGCTCGAGCAAGATCAACGCGATGGGCAGAGCGAGGATCAGGCTTCCGACAGCCATCTCTTTTATGTGGAGTGTTGCCACTCGATACTTGCCGAAGTAGCGAGCAAGCATCATCGCCGTGGTTACTTTGACAAATTCGGACGGTTGAAACTGACCGATCCCGGGAACTTTGATCCAGGCGCGATGACCATTGATCTTCAAACCGATGCCTGGGACCAGCACGAGGGTCAGCAGCATGAGCCCAAAGACGTAGAACGCTGGAGCAATATTCAGCAGCTTGCGATAATCGGTGAAGGCGACGGCGAGCATCGCTACCAGGGCAATCGCCAGGCCGATCAACTGCTTGACCCAGAAATTTTCTGTCGGCTGGGCGCTGCGAATCTGCAGCGTGCCGAAGCAGACAATGCCGATGGCAAAGATGGCCAACAGCCAGTCGAAATCTCGAAACGTCCGTTTTTCTAAAATTGCTGCCATTGAAATGCAGTAGTCAGCGGTGAGCAGTCAGTAATCAATTTATTGTCGCTGCGCCAAAGTTGCAGGTTTCGTGCGCTGCTGAAGCGGCGCTGTTTTGGGAACGTTCCGAAGCTTGGCAATCTGCTGCGCTCCGGGCGGTTCTTCATTTCGCGTCTTGCGATAGTAGACGTCGTAAACGCCCCTGACGGCCGGCGCCGCGTGCAGACTGCCGAAGCCGGAATTTTCAATTAACCCTACAATGGAAATCTCAGGTTTAAATGCGGGCGCGTAGGACACAAACCACGAGTGGTCTTTGTTCTTGCCAACGTCCTTTCCGAGACCCACTACCTGCGCCGTCCCGGTCTTGCCGGCGATGTCAAACCCAGCCATCTTTATTGCGGCGCCAGTGCCGCCGTTGTTGACCACACCCCACATGCCTTCCACAACGAGGTGATGAATATCCTCAGGAATCGGAATCACCTTGGGATTCGGGCGGGATGAATCCTGTAGTTCGAATGTACGGCCAGGACGATACTCGGGCGTGCCCGGCTCTCCCGCCGGCTTCAGTTCTTTCAAAAAATGCGGCACGTAAAGCCGGCCGCCCATCGCCACACCGGCAACGGTGCGCAGCAAAGCAAGCGGTGTTATCACGTCATAGACCTGGCCAAAGGAGGCGTAGACCGTGTCGATATCCTTCCAATCGGGACTGCTCGGCTGCATGCGCTTCTTGAATTCCTTCGATGGCGTCCAACTAACAACTTCATTGGGCAGATCGATTCCGGTGCGCTTGTTGAGATCAAATTCGTCAACCATCGCGACGATACCGTCGATGCCCATCTTCAGGCCCAAACGATAGAAGTAACCATCGCAGGATTTGGTGATCGCCGTCTTCAAGTCTGGAGTCCCATGATTACCCATGCAGCGCGTAAACTTATTGCCAATCATTATGCCGCCGCCGCAAACGAGGTTTGAGTGATCGAGTGTGATCGCCCCCTGCTGCAATCCAGCAACTGCCATGGGAACCTTCCAGGTTGACCCCGGCATGTACCGACTCTGAATAGCGCGATTGATAAGCGGCGTCTGTGGGTCATTCAACAACGCTGCATACTCAGCACGCCCCTGCTTCGTGCCAATTCGTTGTGAAAAGAGATTTGGATCGAAGTTTGGATGCGAAGCGAGAGCAAAGATCTCACCATTGTTTGGGTCCATCGCGACAATCACGCCGCGCTTTGTGACTGAAATGCGGAGTTGCTCCTCGGCTGCTTCCTGCAGATCGAGATCTATTGTGGTAACTAGATCCTGTCCAGGTTGCGGCGGAACGGTCTCGATCTCATCCTGGATTCGGCCGCGACTGTCGACTATAACTTTGCGATAACCGTCGCGTCCGCGCAGATAATCGTCATAGATCTGTTCGAGCCCATTTTGGCCAATGACGTCGCCGGGCTTGAGGCCGCGCTCTTTGTAAGCCAGTTGTTTTAATTGCTCTGGGCCGACCTCGCCAACGTAACCAAGCACGTGTGCCAGCAAACCGTTGGGGGGGTAACGGCGCTCCGGCTGTTGCTCCACGCGCAGCTCAGGTAATTCAAGATTGTGTGCCTCTACCCAGGCGATATCTCCCGGCGTTGCGTCTTGCTTCACCTGGATGGATTCGAAGGCTGGCAGAGATTTTATCTGCTCGAACCGATCACGCAGGATGTCCGTGTCTACTCCGAGTCCTTCCGACAATGGCTTCACAAGCGAACTCAAGTCGATACCTTTTACGTCTTCGCGTGAGAGGATGACGGTATAGATTGGCCGCGAGTCAACGATTGGGCGGCCGTTACGATCGAAGATGATGCCACGCGGCGCCGGTATCGGCAGCAACCTTATACGCTGGTTCTGAGCGATCTCGGCGTAGTATTGGCCGCGCACGACCTGCAAAAAATATAGCCGCACGGCCAATAGAGTGAGCAGGAGGACTACCATCACCTGAATAGCCCGTAGCCGGGCGCGTAGGTTTTGGGAAGTGTCTTCGAATTTCATTGGCGTTGGTCCGTGGTCAGTGGTTAGTTGTCGTAGTTCGCGTTGTTAACAGGTATTGGTTGGTGCTTGTCGTGGTTGCCGTTGTCTCGCTGTCATTAACGCCCAGTTGGGCTTGAACTAGCCAGGACCGCACATCATCTCCGCCGCAGCGACCCTGTCCCGCGGCGTGCCACTCGGCGACGTGAAGCAAACTGACGGCGCTGACTGGCCTGTTGGGTAAATACCGAGTTGAGCATGTAAAGAGCAAAGGTGCCTACGATAGTTGTTCCGATCAGCCGATAAGAAACAGTCTGCACGAAGGGAACAAGCGGCGGATAGCCTAATGAGCGATGCCAGAAGACATAAACGGACGAGTCCAAGAGGGTCGCCCCAGCCAGAACCGGGATTCTCACCAGCGCGTTTTCCAGATTAATGCGAGTGGCCGCAAAGTAGATCACATAGGCTGTCAGCGTCTTCGAAAAACCGCCCGCCCCTACGAGCCCTCCGCTGGCGGCGTCGACTGCGAGACCTGCGATCGTGCCGACAATCAGTGCCTGCCAGGCATCGGGCTGTAAGGCGATATAAACAACGACCATCAGCGGAAAGTCAATATACGAAAGCGGAAACCAAACAGCGCGTAGCGAGAGCTGCAGGATAATGGCGAGTGCAAGAACGGCCGCAATCTTAAGCTGAGGCATTACGAAAAAGTGATGAGTGATGGGTGATCAGTGATAAGTAAGCGAGGCCGGTAGGTCTCGCCGCCTATCACTTTTTAGCTTTGTCCAGGTTAGGCAGGCTCTGTTCGGGCGCAGGCCGCTGCGGCGGGTGATAGAGCAGTACCGCCACTTCTTCAAGTTGATCCAGACGCGCGCTCGGTCTGACGTAAATCTGATGAGGCTGGGTCGCGGTGCCATGCTTCACCTCGAGAACCTCTCCCACGTTTAGTCCGGCGGGATAGATTCCATCCTGGCCGGTTGTCAATATGTAGTCGCCAACTTCTACCTTTTGTAACCCTGAGACGTAACGCATCTCAACAAGGCCAGCCTTTCCCAGGCCGCTGACTGAGCCCAGCGCTCCCGACTCGCCAAGCTGTCCCACTACAGCACCTGCTGCAGCCTTTTCATCAGTGATCAGCATGACCTGCGCCGTCCACGGACTCACCGCAACAACGCGGCCTACAATGCCACTGCCTGTTGCAACCGGCATATTGAGAGTAATTCCCGAAGAGCTGCCGCGATTTATGGTGACGGTGTTGAACCAAACAGAAGGATCTCGGGCAATAACTCGAGCCGGAACCTGATCGTAGCCAGTCTTTTCCTTGAGGTTGAGAAGACCCTTCAGACGTTCGTTTTCGGCTGACGACTCGCGCGCGTTTCGCAATTCCAGCTCTGTCTGGTCGAGCCGTTGCTTCAATCGCTCATTCTCGTCCGCCGCACTGCGGAAATTCATTATCTGCCTGATTAATCCGGCACTGGCCCCTCCCGCTTTCGAGGAAACGCTCTGAACCGGCGAGGCAATAGCCTGCGCCCAGACTCTGAACATGCGCTGCTTTGTTACGCTGTCTCGCGCATCCACAGCCATCATGACAAGATTGGTAAATAGCAGCATCACGAGCCAGAACGGCGCGCGCTGGCGTATCTCCCTTTGTGTGCGAATAGTTGCCATTAGTTGGTAAATCATGAACGGTGAACCCTAAATCGTAACAGGTTAAACCGTTAACCGTGCACCTCAAAACCCCGGCTCCCGGTTTCCGATTCGCGGTTCCCGGTTTCTTACATGCCACTGGTCATTGTGTTTTCCCATTTCACTCTCTTCAAGAGATCGAAGTCAGAGAGCATCTTCCCCGTCCCGAGTACCACCGACGCAAGCGGATCATCGGCAAGCGAAACCGGTAAGCCAGTTTCAATTGAGAGGCGTTTATCAAGATTCTTGAGCAAAGCCCCGCCGCCAGTTAACACAATGCCACGCTCGACAATATCTGCGGAAAGCTCCGGTGGGGTGCGCTCGAGCGCGACGCGCACCGCGTTTATGATCGTTGAAATTGAATCCGCCAGCGCCTCGCGAATTTCTTCGTCGCTAATCGTAATTGTCTTGGGAATTCCTTCGATCAAATTCCGGCCACGAACTTCATACGACAGCGGCTCGTCCAACGGATATGCTGAGCCCAACTCAATCTTGATCGCTTCGGCGGTTCTCTCTCCGATCAGGAGATTATATTTTCGCTTGATGAAAGAGATGATTGCCTCATCCATCTCGTTACCCGCCACCCGAACAGCCCGCGAGTAAACGATGCCGCTCAGACTGATGACGGCTATATCGGTCGTTCCGCCGCCGATGTCGACGACCATGTTGCCGTGCGGTTCAGTTATCGGCAGCCCGGCGCCGATTGCCGCAGCCATCGCCTCTTCAACCAGATAAACTTCGGAAGCTTTGGCGCGGTAGGCGGAGTCTTCGACGGCGCGCCGTTCGACCTGCGTGATCTCCGAAGGGATGCCGATCACCACGCGAGGGCTAACCCACGTCTTGCCGTTATGGGCCTTGCGTATGAAGTGTTGAAGCATCTTTTCGGTTACTTCAAAGTTTGCGATAACGCCATCCTTCATGGGTCGTATAGCGACGATATTACCGGGAGTTCTACCCAGCATGTCCTTCGCATCTCGCCCTACTGCTTCGACTTGATTGGTAACCTTATTAATCGCAACTATTGATGGTTCTGAGACGACGATGCCGCGCCCTTTTGCATAAACGAGCGTGTTCGCAGTTCCCAAGTCGATAGCTAGATCACTGGAAAACAGACTGAAAATAGATTTAAAGGCCATCTAATTAATCACTTCCGTGTGTGTGGAATCGGAGCATCGGTAGGCCGGGGGGCCATGACTGGGGAATCGTTGCTGGGTATTAGTAGATGATCTGGGGCTGGCTGGTAACTAAAAATAAGGGAAATATGTCCCTTAATCTGCAATTGACGCTTACCATTTGCCATTTTCCATTCACCATTAACGTCCTGACGCGCACCAGGCGGTTCCGAACCTTCTAAGATACACCGAATTCTTATCTTTGCGCTATAAAGAAAAGCTCTCGGTAGTGTCCTGGTTTGAATCGTAGAGTTCACCTGAGCGCCAAGGGGCGCGAAATGTGGAAGCTGTGGGGCATCGAGCCCATGTCAAAACTCAAGCGATCGAAGAACTGTCAAGAAGCGCCGGAGGCGCGGCAGAAGGTAGCCAGGGGCAAGCGCCTGAGCGCGCAGCCCCTGGTACATTTTGATGGACGAACGAGCCCTGAAAAGGGCGACAGAAGAGGGTGTTTGGAAGATTTTGATCACGTT
>JBGPNE010000087.1:0-8077 GCA_041487335.1 Pyrinomonadaceae bacterium | reverse complement strand
CGCTTTAGCTAATTCGGAGTGTTCGCTCATTTACTGCAAACTCCTGACTGAAGACAAATTGAGTTACCGCAACCGCATGGCTGGGTCGCCGAGAAGGATCCAGGTGCTGCGGACGTCTTGGTCCGAGACAGCCATCTTGGCATTTCTGATGACTTCACCCAGTCGCAGCGATTGCGGGCCAAAAAGTTGGCGATAGAACTCGCTGCCCATTACAAACTGCGGCTGCGGCTCCGTAAACCCTGACGAAGCCCATACCGCCATCGCGCCTCCGTTCTCCGCCTTGAGCAGCGACTCACCGAGACTATCGATGTACGCATCATGAGCGTAACCGTTCAGGCAAGTCATCATCACAAACAACGACAGCCGGTTTGTGTTGGTCAAACTGCTCCCCAGCGCTGAATCGAGTAAGCCTGCGCCGGTCCACACGTCTATCGAACCATGTCCGTAGTAGTTCACGATCAGGGGTCCCTGATCTAGCGCCTGAACGATCTGGCCGCGCGCGACATCGTCATTACTAACATCGCCGCGATTGATCGTCTGGATTGCCATCACTGGTGGCAGCAATGACTGAGTCTGGCTGCTCTCCCGCTCAAAGCCCGTGTCGGCAACCAGCAGCGCACCACGCAGCGGCGCGCCCATATCGCGCTCATGCTCGTAAGCCATGATTTTCGTAACCATCAGGCTCACCTGTCCTGAGGTGCGGCCAGGCAAACGCCCGACAGCCATGTCTGCAAAATTATCGCCATTGAAGTCTGCCAGCCAGTCGTCTGAGCTTGTTTCCATGAACGCCGTATCCAGCAACTTCGTTGGCACGAAGTCGTTTGCGCCCTGGTGCAGATAGTCGCGCGGATCGAAACTGCTGTCACCGACGAGCAGCAGATATCGCGGCGCGCGCCTCCAATGGCTTGCAGCCCATGATAGAAAACTCTTCAGTGCCAGGGGTGTATGCGCGCCATAGCTGAACTCGTCATAAACATCTTCGACATCGACTATCGCAACATTCAGGCCCTGGCTCCGTCTTAAAGCCGCCAAGGGCTCGATCGCCTGCCGGAAGTCCTTGTGCGTGACGATTACCATGTCAGCGCGGTTCGTGCTCGAGTTCCAGCTCGAAGGCTGGTTTGCAGTTACGGAGGCAGCATGCTCCGAAAGCTCATCGGCGAACGCGATTAACGTGCGCGTCTCAAAGCCTTTAGTCTGCAGCTTCACTGCATATCCAGCTCCGGAAGGAGAGGCGATCACCTCCATTTCGGCGACAGAGTCGGGATTGGTTATATCGATCACGCGAACGTTCGGCGTGGTGAAGCCGGTAACGCGCACGGCTTGCCCGCCAGGCACACTAAACTGTAGGGCGTTCTGGTCCGCCCGATACTGGTGCGCGTAGGTCAACCGTATCCAGTCGATGAAGCTTACGTCAGAGTCGCCGCCGAAGGCGCTGAGCGAGATGCTGTTGTCACCATCGCGCAGTAGTGCACGTTCTACTGCGAACTTCGTTACGGGATGCTCGCGGCCTTCGAAACTGATCGTTCCTACGTAATTACCGTTCAGTTGCACCTGCACTTGATGACTAAGCAGCGTCGCTCCCTGCAATGCGATTTCGAGCTGGGCTTGACCTGCTCCCTCGCGATCAAAGTTCTGCACGGTGAGTGTCTGCGTCACCGGGTCAGTGATCACCAAAGGTCCAAAGATATTCTCAGCGTCACCATTCAATAAGTTAGCGAAATAGATCAGCTTCTCCTTGCGCTCGGTCGTGTACGCAAAGTTGCGCACGCCCACGTTCTCCGTCCACAACTGATCGCCGGGTTTCGCCTTGTTGCGCTTAACAGTGATCCGTTTGCCTGGACTACTGCCAGTGATTAGCCAATAAGTCCTCGTGTCGGTGGTCGGTGTATCAAGCGCGACGCCATAAAACTCGAGCGTGTCGCTCGCGGTCAAACCCGAGCCATCACTGCTGAGGCGAATCGGTACCTCTTCGCCGTCAACGTATAACTGCAGCATCCGCGCATTCACTGACGAATCGAGGCCAGCCGCAACCAACTCGGCCTGGCTCACGCGATACCAGCCGGTTCGCCGCACCTGGATCTTCACAGCCTGGCCTGCGGCAATCGCTTGTTGAATGCTCAACGAGTCCGCCTTCAGCTTGAGTACCTCGCTACGCGCGGACGGTTTCAGCGCAGCCGCCCAGGACCCTGCTGAAGACTGTGCTCTACCAGCCGATGATTCGGCTGCCACTGAAGACACCTCATTCAACAGCACTGCTCGCTGCTGTTTCGGAGACAGGCTGTTGCCCCTGTCGCCCTGATAAGCTTCCGGGTAGACGGGCCCCAACATCGCGCGCGCACCGTTGAGGTCAACGGCTTCGAGATAATAGACGGTGTCTGGCAGCCCTTTGGGATCAAACCACGAATAGGAATAACCAGCAGTGAGGCGGCTGCCCGGACCAACTGTCAGAGCCGAACCGGCCACAAGCGAGGGCGTCACAAGCGTGCGCTGTCCGTTCTGCTCACGATAGATGCGATAACCCAGGTTGTTTACTTCATAACCGCTCTCCCACGACAGGGCTATGCCATCTGAGAAACTCGCGGCCTTGAACGACCTCAGGCGAACGGCGGTCGGGCCGGTCGGGCCCGCGATGGTCCAGGGCGAGAAGCTGGCGACACCGGTTTGCTCAACCCAATTATTGTCGGTAACTGTGCTGGGATCGTCGTTGTTACTCGTCTGCCCCTGATCGGCCCAGGTGCCACCTTTTCTCCAGAGATGCAACGTTGCGCCTTCCGCATTGCCGTTTAGTTCCGCGTCGCGGTAATGCAGACGAACCGTCGCCGTCAGGGTCCCAACCGGGGTCAGCGTGTAAGTACGTCTCACTGCATTTCCGAAGTCCGTGGGCGCCTGATTGTCGAAGTCGAAGGTCATCTGCGTGCCGGTTCCCGACGTCCGCGTGATCTGCACGTTCGGATTACCAAAGGCTCTTGTCGTGGCCCCGACGTCGGTGCGAACGACACTGCCGATCACATCGCCCACGCCAGTTGAAGAGCTGCCAGTCTGGTCCAGCGTCTTGCCACTGGCGACGGTCAGGTTGGTGGTGAGCGTCAGCGTGGCATTGACGCTAGCATTCGTATTAACCACGGTCGACCCGGTACCACTGTTGTTAATTGTCAGGCTATTGAATGCTGTCGAAGAGGAGCCGCCGATTGTCCGCGCTCCGGAGCTGCCATTGAACGTGGTCGTCTGTGTACCCGGCGTGAACGTCCCGTTATTGGTCCAGTTTCCGGCGACACCCAGGTTGAGGCTTAGCGCATCCAGTTTGGCTCCCGTCTCGATCAGTACGTCGCCCTTGACTGTTAGCGAGCTAATTAGCAGCTCCGTAAACCCAGAGACGGTACCCTTGATGGTCAGGTTGAAAACGGGAGTTGAGCTGACTAGTGCGTATGGGTTGGTAATAGTCGTACTCGAATTTCCAATCTGGAGCGTGCCGCCAGTCACGCTGCCGAGTGTGGCGCCGACCGCATAATCGTCTTGGACGTTTGTGGGATTCTGCAGGACGATCGTTCCGCTACTCATCGTAAACGATGAGCCTGCTGCATGAATATCGAAGGAACCATAGGATTTGCCTCCCGAGGTGACGTCAGATGCCACATTTACCGTGGCAACTGTAACCGTTCCGCCGCTCTGGCTGTAGGTTGTTGTGTTTGTCGTCCCGGTCGCGGAAACGTTAGTCCCCTGGAGCGCGCCAGAGACGTTTAATGCACCACCTTGAATATCTATTGTTGAACCCGTCGCGTAGATCAGGTCGTTATCTGCCCCGGTTCCGACGTTGTACGTTCCCTGGGAAATTCTGAGTAGGCCATTGATCGTCACATCGGTGTTCTGTGCGGTGACTGTGACATTCGCATTGTTTACCCATAAGCCCGTGTTCGCGGGTATTGTGTAGGCAGCCGTGTTGAAGAAGCTGTTGGAGAAGGCGCCAAATGTCCCTGACAACTCAAAAATGCCTCTTGTCAGAGTGAGAAACCCGCTCGCCGCGGCGAAATTGCTGGTGTTGGTATTTATTATGTTAGTAGCCACGCTATTGTTGATTGTGATGTTGTTGAATCTTGTAGTCCCGCCGCCGCCACTTACCGTCTGATTCACGCTGCCATTGAAGGTCACGTTGGCAACCAGCGTCGTGCCAGCGCGAGACATATCAAATGTCCCACTGTTGGTGAGATCACCCGCAATGTTGAGAGTGTGCGTTGCTGAGGTTGCCGCCTGTGTAATGAATGTCGCCCCGGCATTAACAGTCACACTTCCTGAAACTGTGAGCGTTCTGGCGGTGGTGTCGAAGATAAGTGTGCCGCTTGTCCCTCCACCAACAGTAAGCGCGGTAATTGTGGGGGAGGTGTTTATCGTCACCGTGTGCCCGTCGTTAATTGTCACTGTATCGCCCGGCTGCGGCACGGTACCGCCGCACGAAGTCCACGTCCCGGCCGTATTCCAGGCGCCCGTTCCAGTTGATGAACAGGCGTTAGCATTAACCGACGCCGGCGACATGAGGAACAATCCAATCACCAAGCCGACGACAAATGCCGCACCTGTCAGTTTCGTTTTTAGCTGAGCACTAAAAGAAATCTTAAATTCGCTGGGCCAGGTAGTTATTTGTGAACTCACTGCTATTACCTCTCATCCCTGCGACGGCGGACCAGACGTCCTGGTTTCAAATTATTTGGCCGATACTGCTTTCATCATCGCTATTGGAGAATGTCGAACGTGTTTGGCCGCAAAATCACAATCGCAGCTCCCTATTGGCACGTTCCACTGGGCGCCCCAACACAGATACCAGAGCAGCATTGAGCGCCGGTGCTACAGGCAGCTCCGTGGCCCTTACATGTCGCCGCCTGCGCGGGCGTCGGCGCGGTGATGGAGACGACGATTGGCAGCGTGACGGCCGCGCCCAGAGCAATTCGCCTGACAGCCTCGCGTCGCGAGATGCGCGGGACGCCCGCGGGCCAGTCGATTCGGTCTTCGAGCAGTTGCTCGCGGCCCAACTGGTCCAGCGCCAGCCAGACAAACTTTTGGTCTATTGCCTGGCCAGTCTTTTTCTCCAGTTTTGAGGCTATCTGGGCTGGAGTTGTACGGCCATCACAGCACTGCCAGACCGCCGCCGCCGATCGATTGAGACAGTGGGCCTTGTCTCGATCCAGATCGTAGACCAGCACTTCGTCCCGCAGTTCTTTGACAATAATTCGTGCTCTGCGTGCTAATGGCAGAGTTTTACTGCCTTCCTCTTTCATCAATGACTCATGGGCTTCGTGACCTGGGCTAAAGCATGGGCTTCTTGGGAGTAAGCCGTTGCTGTGCTCTGCTTAGTAGCAGAGCTATACGAGAGTCAAAAACTGTAAAGAGCTGGAACAAGCGTAACAGTTCCGCCAGCGCGGAAACCTGGATGGTTAGAGCGGGGATTCTTCCGAATTGTTGAAACGAAGACTCGAAAGGGCGGGAATTGCATCTGGGCCAATAGGCCCGTATTGCTCCAAGTTCTGGGATCAACCTCCCGCTCTTGTGGTCAAAACAGGGTGCAACGTACCATTCGTCGAATGAAAGGTCAATGATTTTCGAAACCCCGGCCTCATTTGAAAACGGGCCGGCATGAAGGCCGAACTGGCTGAGCTTGCTATGAATTTGGCCTTTTTTGACCCGCTCTCGTAGTACTGATATTTTCTCTTCGCATTCTGTTTACGATTATCTGAAACCTTCGCCTCGGATCGTACTTTCGGAAGATGAAAATTCCCCTGGCATCAGAGCTGGATCCAGCTTCTACTTCTATATCGCAGCAAGGGCCCATCACTCTGAATTCTTCCGCTTCTGACGAACGGATTAACGAGCCGCTGCTCACACCGGCGTTGAAATGGGCCGGTGGCAAGCGCTGGTTGGTTCCTCACTTGAAGCCAATCTGGGAACAACAGCAACAGCGGCGCTACGTTGAGCCGTTTTGCGGTGGATTGGCCGTGACTCTCGGGTTGAGGCCTGAACTGGCTCTCTTGAACGATATCAATCCGCATCTCATAAATTTCTATAGGCAGGTTCAGCGTGGTCTAGAGGTCGCGATTGAGATGCGGAACAAAGAGGAAGTCTTTTACGCCCACCGCAGTCGATTCAATAACCTGATCAAACATGGAGAATCAGAGACGCCGGAAGCTGCGCAACTTTTCTACTATCTGAATCGCACTTGCTTCAACGGACTCTGCCGTTTCAATCGCAGGGGCGAATTTAATGTACCGTTTGGTCTCTATAAGACAATTAACTACGCGGCTGATTTCCGCCAATATAAACAACTTCTTGAGAAATGGACTTTCACCAATAGCGATTTCGAGTCGCTTTCCATCGGGGCCGACGATTTAATCTATGCAGATCCGCCATATGACGTGGAGTTTACAACTTACAGCATGGGTGGTTTTTCGTGGGACGATCAGGTACGCACGGCAGAATGGCTGGCAGCGCATCCTGGGCCGGTGCTTCTTTCCAATCAAGCCACTGATAGAATCGTCTCCCTCTACCAATCACTGGGTTTTGAGATTAGTTACCTTGAGGCGCCGCGCCGGATAAGCTGCACCGGCGATCGCTCGTCAGCGCGAGAGGTTTTGGCCCTCAAGTTTTAGAAACCGCAAGGTAGCTGAGTCGGGCAAATTGCTTTGTTGAGAATTGTTAGTTTGATGAGTACAACTGAGCAAGCATGGCTGCCAGACCTAATTTACACGGGCGGCCGCTTTCAACGTGACCTCGCCCTTGTTTGCGACGAGGTTGGTCGCATCCTGCGTCTCGCTCCTGACGGTGAGGTCGAGGGCGCTATTCGCCTCAAGAACCGCGCTCTCCTCCCTGGTCTGATTAATGCACACTCCCACGCTTTTCAACGTGTGATCCGCGGCCGCACCGAACACCGCTCCGGGAACGTCAAAGACAGCTTTTGGACCTGGCGCGAAATGATGTACAAAGCAGCGACGCGGCTCAGGCCCGAAGACATCTACGATGTATCGCGAATGGCCTTTCTGGAAATGGCGCTCAGCGGCATTACTGCGGTCGGAGAATTTCACTACATTCATCACGCCCCTGACGGCAGTCCTTACGATGATCCCAATTTGATGGCGAAACAGGTTGTGCGCGCCGCACGTGACGTGGGGTTGCGAATTGCCTTACTGCGGGTCGCCTATGCCCGTTCGGGTTGCCAGACTGAACCGAATCCAAAACAAGCTCGCTTCATGGAAGAAGATCCGGATCTATATCTGAACCACGTCGAGCAACTGAGATTCGATCTGGCAAATATGGAAGGCGAGGCGTGGGTGGGAGTGGCACCGCATAGTGTGCGCGCCGTTCCTTTGGCTTACTTGAAGGAAGTTGTGCGATTTGGGAATGAGCGGAAACTCCCGATTCACATGCACGTTGCAGAACAACCTGCTGAGGTCTCCGCATGCATTGAAGAGTATGGCAGATCGCCCGTCGCACTGCTGGCAACTGAAGGATTGCTAAGCGAGCGATTCACTGGCGTGCACGTAATTCACGTCACTGCGAAAGCTGCTCGCATGTTGGCAGACGCTCGCGCCATGGTCTGTGCGTGTCCCACGACCGAGCGTAATCTCGGCGATGGCGTTGTTCCCGCGGATACCTTCTTCCAGCATGGTATTCGCGTTTCACTGGGAACGGATAGCCAGGTACAGATCGATCTACTTGAAGATGCCCGCGAGCTTGAATACCACTTGAGGCTGCAGAAGATGGAACGTGCAGTTCTGACTTCGGAAGAGGATGAACTACATTCAGCGCTCGCTGCGCGGCTATTTGATTGCGCGACTATCAACGGCGCTGAGAGCATCGCGGCTCCGAGTGGAACACTTGAGCCAGGACGCTCGGCAGACTTCTTCACGGTTGATCTCAACGATCCGGTCATTGCCGGCAGTTCGGAGGATGATCTTCTGTCAAATATCGTCTTCGCTCTTTCCAGGACAGCGGTGCGGGATGTCGTCATCGGCGGAAAACGAATTGTCGAGGATGGGCGACATGGGGCACAAGAGGAGATCCTTCGGGGATTCTCCGGTTTGCAAAAGAAGCTCTG
>JBGPNE010000086.1:0-8099 GCA_041487335.1 Pyrinomonadaceae bacterium | reverse complement strand
TGGATGTAACGCCGCTCAACGGTTGCTGCAACTCGGTCACTCCGTCACTATCCTCGACAATCTCTCTCGTCGCGGCAGCGATCGGAATCTCGAGTGGTTGCGCGAGCAAGGCCAATTCCATTTCATTGCTGGAGACGTATGCGATGCCGCGGCGATAGCTGAGGTTATCAAGCAGTCGCGGTTTGATGTTGCCATTCATCTGGCTGCGCAAGTTGCCGTTACCACCTCAGTAGTCGAGCCGCGCCGTGACTTCGAAATCAACGCGCTGGGTACACTGAACGTTCTGGAAGCCATTCGTGAATACAGCCCGGAGACGATCCTGCTTAATGCTTCGACGAATAAAGTTTACGGCAAGCTGCCGGGCTTGAATTTGCGCGAGGGACCAGGACGGTACGATTTTGACCCCCCAGATGGCATCGGCGAAACACAACCGCTCGATTTTCATTCTCCCTACGGTTGTTCGAAGGGCGCCGCCGATCAATACGTCATCGACTACGCTCGTGTCTATGGCTTGCGCACGGTGAACTTTCGGCAATCGTGCATCTACGGCTATCGGCAGTTTGGCGTAGAAGATCAGGGATGGGTGGCGTGGTTTACGATCGCCCATGCGCTCGGTCAGCCGGTGACGATCTACGGTACGGGAAAGCAGGTCAGAGACATTCTCTTCGTCGACGACCTGGTCGATTGTTACTTGGCTGCGGTCGAACGAATCGATGCGGTGGCGGGAGTGACCTTCAATATCGGCGGTGGTCCAGGCAATACGCTATCGCTGCTCGAGTTGCTCGTAGTGCTTCGTGAATATTCAGGGCGAGAGGTGGCCCACAGCTTTGAGGTTTGGCGACCGGGCGATCAACCTGTTTACGTTTCGGATATTCGCAGAGCAGAAGAGCTGATCTCATGGCGGCCTCGGATAAAAGTAGCAGAGGGCCTGGAGAGACTGTATCGCTGGGTGATGGCTAATCGTGTCTCGTTCAGCGGACGCGCCGTGGCAGGATGAAAAAGCGCGTTGCCCTGATAACTCATGAAATGTCTCTGGTTGGCGGCCTGCCCACAATGATCACCTTTCTATACCGCACTTTGCTTGAGTCGGGGCGGTATCAACCTGAGCTGATATCACTCGCGACGTCTGCTTCCGACACAGCGAGCCTCCAGTTAAAGGCCCCAAGAACCTGGTTTCGAGGGGCAAAGATTGAACAAGTTCCGTGGCATGATTTTGTCTTCACTCACGTTGGTGTCTGGGGTAGCGAACTTGAATTCCAGCGGTACCGGCGGCGGCGAAAGCTTACAGAAGTGTTGCAGCGATACGATTTACTGCAGTTCGTTGTAGGCAGTCCACCATGGGTTTGTACGGCTGACGGCGCCGATCGTCCGATTTTTCTTTGGACCGCCACGACTACCCGTGCCGATCGTGCCAGCCAGATGCGCAGGGGCTCAATACTTCGGCGGGCCTGGTCGTTACTCATGGTTCGTATTAGCGAGCGATACGAGCGCCGCGCGTTGAAAGCCACGCATTCAGTATTCGCTCTTAGCGAATACACTCGCGCCGCCGTGCAATCGATCGCCGCACCGGGGAAAGTTGTACTCGCGCCTTGTGGAGTTGATACGGATCTATTTCGACCAGCAGAAAAGCCGGACAGCTCTTACATCGTTTGCGTTGCGAGGTTTTCCGATCCGCGGAAGAACGTGCGGCTGTTGCTCGATGCCTATGCGATGCTTCAGAAGAGAGTAGCACCGGCTCCCGACCTCTACCTGATTGGCGATCCTCCATCTGAAGAGGCCCGCTTGCAGCTGCGGAGTTTGGGGCTTGCGGAGAAAGTTAGATTGATTGGTCCGAAGCAAGGTGAAGAGTTGGCTGAGCTTTATCGAAACGCTCTTTTCTTCGTGCTTTCTTCCAACGAAGAAGGGCTCGGTATTGTGATTCTCGAGGCGATGGCCAGTGGGTTACCTGTTGTCAGTACAATGTGTGGTGGTCCGGCTACGGCGATAGTGGAAGGAGAGACCGGATTCTTGACGCCGGTAGGCGACGCTCAGGCACTGGCTGACGCGATGGAGATATTGCTGCGCGACCCTATTTTGTTTGCGTATATGGGAAAGGAAGGAAGAAGGATCGCTGAAGAGCGCTTCTCGCTCGCGGCGGCGAGCAAGGTTTTCCTGGATAAGTATGACGAGTTGTTGAAAGATCGGGAGAGCGAGCTTCCATGCCAGAAATCAATGCAGGATTCCTTTTCTGCGATGCCGGCTGCGCTGCGCTAGCACCATTCATTTAATGCCGTTGCCTCAAAATCCGTTTCATGCGCATCTTAAAAACCACGCAGACTTATTATCCCCATCTCAGTAAAGGGGGGCCGCCCGTGAAAGTCAGGGGAATTGCCGGCGCTCTCGTGCGGCGCGGGCACGAGGTTACCGTGCTCACCGCTGATCTGGGCGAGCCGGCTGGCACTTTTGATGTCGGAAACTGGAAGCGCGAACGGGGCGCCTGGGGATGGGAGTCGCGGCACGATGGAGTGGAAGCGATCTACCTTGCTACTTTGACAAACTATCGAGCGACGACGGTCAATCTTCGCATTGCGAGCTTTTGCGTTCGACGCTTGCGCGATTACGACGTGGTCCATGTATACGGTTTATATGATCTCATTGGTTCGGTAGTCGCGTGGTTTTCTCGTCGGCGGGGAATTCCTTACGTGCTGGAGCCGCTGGGAATGTTTGGGCCCAAGGTACGCAGCCAGCAGAAGAAGCGTCTTTACGGCCGGCTTGTCGGAGATGCGCTTTTTGAAGGAGCTGCAGTCGTCCTGGCTACATCCGAAGCTGAGCGCCAGGAATTGATCGAGGGTGGAATCAACCCGGAGAAGATCGTGTTGCGCCGGAATGGCCTGGACCTGAGCGAGTTTCAAGCGTTGCCTCCACGAGGTGTCTTTCGCGCGAAGCACGGGCTCGGCGAGAAAGAACTCCTCATACTTTTTCTCGGGCGTTTGTCATTCATCAAAGGTTTGGATCTTTTGGTGCAGGCGTTTTCCCGGATCGATAGCGAGGCGAGGCTGGTCATTGCGGGGCCTGATGACGAAGACGGATGCGCGCCGAAGATTCGTGGCTTGATAGACGCGTTGCAGCTTGGCGAGCGAGTGATCCTTACCGGGCCAATGTATGACGGCGAGAAGCTTCAGGCCCTTGTTGATACGGACGTTTTCGTCTTGCCATCGAGATATGAGAGCTTCGGTAACGCCGCAGCCGAGTCGGTCGCCTGTGGCACGCCTGTGCTCGTGACGGATCGCTGTGGAATTGCGCCTCTTGTGGACGCCCGCGCAGGTCTGGTCGTAGCCTGCGAGATCGAGGGCTTGAGCGAGGGGATGAATCGGCTGCTCGGAGACAGATCTCTGCTCGCCCGGCTTCAAGAAGGTTGTGCGGGCGTCGCCCAAAACCTTTCGTGGGAAGAGCCCGTCGCACTCATGGAGACTCTTTACGCATCACTGCTAGCTAGAAACGGGGTTCCGCGCAGTGTTGCGGCCATGCATTCACCGATATAAGCGGAATCATGTGCGGCATTTGCGGAGCAATTGATTGGATGGGTTCTGGCAGCGCGACTGCGCTCGTACGGCGGATGACGCCGACGATGCGGCATCGGGGGCCCGATGACGAGGGCTATCTCAGCAGTGGACCGCTTGCTTTGGGGATGCGGCGGTTGAGCATCATCGATCTGGAAGGCGGCCGTCAACCAATCTTCAACGAAGATGGCTCGGTAGGAGTTGTGCTCAATGGCGAGATCTACAATTTTCAGGAACTGAGGAAGACGCTTGAGGATCGAGGTCACACATTTCGCACCCGCTCTGATTCGGAAGTAATCGCACACGCTTATGAGGAGTGGGGCCCTCACTGTGTTGAGCATCTGCAAGGAATGTTTGCCTTCGCAGTGTACGACGGGCGAGCCGCCACCGACGTGGGAGGGTGCGGTACGCTCTTTCTCGCACGCGATCGCCTGGGTATCAAGCCGCTCTACTACTACCCGGGAATTTCGAAATTCGAAATCGACGGAGTCTTCCTCTTCGCGTCAGAAGTCCGCACTCTGCTGGCGAGCGGAGCTGTCCCACGGCGCCTTTCGCGATCGGCGCTACAGAGTTACCTGCTGCTCGGTTCGGTGAGCGAACCAATGACGCTCGTCGAAGGAGTTCTGTCGCTTCCGCCGGGCCACAGAATCACGATACGGCTGGATGCCTCGACGAAAGCGGCCACGCCCGAAAGTTATTGGAACATCGCCGAAAAAGGAAGCAGAGAAGAGGAGACAGGGGGACGGAGGGGCGGGGAGACGGGGAGAGGTAGAGATGGCGGAACATTTTCCGGACGCAATGGTCACCCGACAATGGTTGATGCAGCAGCTGCTGCGCAGCACGTTCGGGAGTTGCTGGAAGAGAGTGTGAGGCGACATCTTATTGCTGATGTGCCTGCCGGCGTGTTCTTGAGCAGTGGAATCGACTCAACGTCGCTCGCAGCGCTGGCCAGCCGCGAAGTTTCTGGTGTCCACACGTTCACGATGTCCTTTCCTGAAGAGGAGTTTAGTGAAGCTCGAATCGCACGGCATACGGCGCAGAGGTTTGGCACTACACATCAAGAGTTGATGCTTAGCGGCGACGAAATGTTGGCGCGATTGAGCGAGGCGGTGGGCGCACTCGACCAACCAAGCATGGATGGCATCAACACCTATTTCGTGTCGTGGGGAGCGAGACAGGCGGGACTGAAGGTTGCGCTTTCCGGACTCGGTGGCGATGAGATCTTCGGTGGCTACAGCAGCTTCCGCCGCACGCCGCAGTATCAGCGTCTCGCGGCGCTGGGGAGCCGAGTCCCAGGATCGTTGCGGTCGGCGATGGCTGCGGCTGTGGCCGGAGCTGGCGAAGGTATCGCGCCCGGAGATGCTGCGCGAAAGATCGCGGCACTATGGAAGGACTCGGAATCTTTGCCACATCCTTATTTCTTCACCCGGGCGCTTTTCACACCACCGCAGGTTGCCCAACTCATGACTGAACCGGAGGCTGAGAGCCATCATCTCCTCTGGTGGCATTGGCTCGCGGAAAGCGCAGAGCAGGCGAGGAAACTGGATGCTTTTACGGCAGTCTCCTGCATGGAGGCGCGGTCTTATCTGGTCAGCACGTTGCTGCGAGATACGGATTCGATGAGCATGGCCCATTCGCTGGAGGTTAGAGTGCCGTTTCTGGATCATCCCCTGGTTGAATTTGTGACGCAGCTTCCCGAAGAGATGAAACTGCGCAAGGGCACGCCAAAAGCTCTGCTCGTGGCAGCACTCGACGATCTCTTGCCGCCGGAAGTGGTCAATCAAACGAAGCGCGGCTTTACTTTTCCCTGGGCTAACTGGCTGCGAGGACCGTTGCGAGAGAATATCGAGAAGGGACTTTCTGAGTTGTCGCCGGCGTTGCGCGAGACAATCAACTCGGCAAATGCATCTGGTGTCTGGCAGAGTTATCTCCGTGGCCATACAAGCTGGTCGCGCCCGTGGAGTCTCTATGTGCTGAACGAATGGACCAGAAGGCATTTATGAATTTCGGATTTCGAATTTCGGAATTAAGACTCTTTCTTATGCAACCTCTGTAATACCAAGCCCTAACTCCTTGTTCTTTGTTTGAGCAAAAGTTTTCTTGCGCAACGGCTGTGCCGCCTGATGTGAGGTGGCGGCTATGCCCCACCGTGAGCATGTTTCTTATTTTTTCCGGGGCTGCGCCCCACGCCGTCTGGGGACATGCCCCGAAATCAAAAAGCGAGCCAGCCGGTGGGGTACAGAGCGGGGTCCCCACGCGGGCAGCCCGCTTGGGGTGCTGGTCCACCACCTCAGATCAGGCGGCAAAGCCGATCGACTTGGTTCAGGTTGCGGGCTGGCCCGCTCTGTGCTCTCTGCGTCTCCCTGGTTAACCGCTCCCGCGGGTTAGGCGGACTCTATTGCGGACGCCAGACTAAATTTTGCTGGCTCAAGCTAAAGCCTTGAACTCTAAACAAACTCGAAATTCGCAATTCGCAATTCGCAGTTCAACTAAATGTACATACTTGGCATCAATGCATATCACGGCGATGCAGCGGCGGCCATCATCAAAGACGGAGAGCTGATTGCCGCGGTTGAAGAAGAGCGCTTCAATCGTTTCAAGCACTGCGCCGGTTTCCCCACCGAATCGGTGCGCTACTGTCTGCAGGCGGCAGGCATACCCATCGAAGCAGTCGAGCACGTCGGCATCTCGCGCGACCCTTCCGCTCACCTGCACAAAAAGATTCTGTTTGCAGCAACGCGCGCGGCGAGGCAATTGGCGCCGGGAGGCAGCAGGAAGGAAGCAGGAGGCAGCCGGCAGGAGGTAGCCGACAGGAGCCAGGCGGGGGGAGGCCATCGGCAGAATACAGACACTGCGGAGGTATTTGAGAGCGAATCGCTCGCGTTGCCAGATGGTAACCGCGGCGGCCAGGGGATATTTCGCCAGGTCGTGGATCGACTCGGAAATGCAGCGAAGGTGCGCGACCTGAAGGACGACCTGGGAAAGGAACTCGGCGTATTCAGAAAAAGGTTGCGCGCGCAATTTCACAACGTCGAACATCATCGGGCTCATCTGGCCAGCTCGTTCTATGTTTCACCGTTTAAGCGTGCGGCATTGCTCTCGATCGATGGCTTTGGGGATTTTATCTCGACGATGTGGGCCCTGGGAGAAGCGAACAGGATTGATGTGCTGGGCCAGGTCGAGTATCCGCATTCAACCGGCATCGTCTACACCGCCACGACCCAATTCCTGGGCTTTCCGCATTACGGTGATGAAGGAAAAGTGATGGGGCTGGCGCCTTACGGCAGGCCGCGCTACATCGAAGAGTTTCGCGACATCATCCGCACGCAGGAAGGTGGGCAGTTCCGTTTAAATCTGGACTATTTTCGTCATCACGCGGAAGGTGTGGACATGACCTGGGACCAGGGCCCGCCTGTTATCGGACGAATATTCTCGGACGAATACGTCCGACTGTTTGGTGCACCGCGTGACAACGGCGCGCCGCTCACTGATCGCCAGCGCGACATAGCTGCTAGTCTGCAATTGCGTTTGGAAGAGGTCGTCTTTCACATTCTGAATCATCTTCATGCGCAGACTGGAGTGACGGACCTTGGACTCTCTGGAGGCGTGGCTTACAACTCGGTAGTGAACGGAAAGATTTTGCTCAACACGCCTTTTCGGCGCGTGTTTGTGCAGCCTGCCGCGGGCGATAGTGGCACGGCACTCGGTGTCTGTTATCAGATCTACAATGCAATACTGAATCGTGAGCGCCGCGAGTTGATGGAAGGTGCGTATACGGGGCCTGAGTTCTCCCACAGCGAGATTCGTACGGAGCTTGAGCGAAGCGGTTTGCAATATGAAACTTATAGCGACGAGGTGCTAACCCAGCGCGCCGCGCAGGATATCGCTGATGGTCTGGTTGTTGGCTGGTTTCAGGGACGGATGGAGTTTGGACCACGCGCGCTTGGTAATCGTTCAATCGTCGTCGACCCACGCCGGGCGGAGATGAAAGACATTCTCAACGATCGCATTAAGAAACGTGAACCGTTTCGTCCGTTTGCGCCCTCAATCCTGGAAGAACGTGTCGGTGATTATTTCGAGCAATCACATCCCGCCCCGACGATGCTGATGGTCTATCAAGTCAGACCTGAACGGCGGGCGGAGATTCCGGCGGTTACACACGTTGACGGATCGGGACGTTTGCAGACCGTTTCTCGAAAGGTGAATCCGCGCTATCACCAACTCATCGCCGACTTCTATGAACTGACTGGTGTGCCAGTGGTGCTGAATACATCGTTCAACGAGAACGAGCCGATTGTTTGCTCACCACGCCATGCGATCGATTGCTTCATGAAGACACGGATGGACGTGCTGTACTTGGGAAACCACGGAGTCCGCAGAAAAGTGATGAGTAATGAGTGATGAGTGATGAGTAAATGCCGCTGATTGCTTACCACTGATTGCCCTTGACCACTGACTACTGACTACTGACTACTACTCTTGGCAAAAAAAGTTCTTATCACAGGCATCACTGGCCAGGACGGCAGCTACCTTGCCGAATACCTTCTAGGCCTTGGCTAC
>JBGPNE010000085.1:0-8143 GCA_041487335.1 Pyrinomonadaceae bacterium | reverse complement strand
TGTTGTGGAAGCGGCGAAGAAATTGGGAATTAAAGTTCCTGTGGTGGTCCGCCTGGAAGGGACAAATGTGGACGAGGGCCAGCGGGTGATACGAGCATCCGGCCTGAACTTCACCGTCGCAAGCGGAATGAAAGACGCGGCGCAGAAGGTTGTAGCGCTCGCAGCGTAAAGCCGTTTTGGACGCGGAGACGCGGAGACACGGAGACGCGGGGATTATGAACAGTGACGATCTTTTGGAATCCGACCACCGTCCACTCATGCCCTCTGTTATCGTCACCGCGTCGCCACGTCGCCGCGTCGCCGCATCAGTTACCTGGCTGGTCCGCCTTAGCCGCTTTGGTCTCGCGGCTTTGTTTCTATTCACGGCGGGCGCGAAGCTGGCAATAGCCAGGACATTTGCCGCAAACGTTGCTGAGCTGCTCAGCGCGTCTGGTCTCAACCACGCGCGTTGGACCTGGCCTGCTACCATCTCGGTTATAACTGGTGAAGTGATAACTGCCATCTTGCTGTTGTTGCCACGCACAGTGCGTATCGGGGCGTTATTCGCGGCGGCTCTTCTCGTCGGCTTTGCAGGTTACGCGCTATATTACGTCTACGGTCTGCATGGTGAGCCACTCGAATGTGGGTGCTTTGGCGGCATCATTGGCAGCCAGTTGGGAGTTAAGACTGCCCTCCGCAATCTCGCCCTGCTGCTTCCGGCGGCATTGGTTATTGCTGGTTACCGGCGTTCGCAGTCCGCAATATCTGTCGGCGTTTAGACGGCTTTTCCGGCTCGTGGATTACCAAAGAATTTTGACGCAAAGCTCGCAAAGGATCGCGCCCGCGGTCGCAGAGGTTGAATGGCACAGGAGCATAGATGGCAACACTTTCGTTCTGGGGTGGAGTGGGCACGGTTACCGGGTCGAAGTATTTGATCGAGGCTGAACGTGCCCGCGTTCTGATTGATTGCGGAATGTTCCAGGGCTTGAAGGAACTACGCGAGCGCAACTGGCAAGACCCTCCTTTCAATACTCATTCAGTAAACGCAGTTCTCATCACACACGCTCACATCGATCATACCGGGTACCTTCCGCGCTTAGTCAAACTTGGCTTCAGCGGTCCTGTTTACTGTTCGCGAGGCACGGCCGATCTGTTAAAAATCCTGTTGCCCGATGGGGGCCGCCTGCAAGAGGAAGAGGCCGACTATCGCAACCGGCATAAGCTCACCAAACACGCGCCGGCGCTGCCTTTGTACACAGAAGAGGATGCTCTTGCAGCGCTGAAGTTGGTTGAGCCAGTGCCGAATACGGGCGAGCCCGTCGCGGTTGCGAAAGGCGTTCGCGCAAGCTTTCGTATCTCCGGTCACATACTTGGCTCGAGCCTGGTTCTCGTTGAGATTGAAGGCGCGGAGAATGAGCAGGCCGGCAGGCGCGTGCTCTTCTCAGGTGATCTGGGCCATTACGATCAACCGATTATTCGCGATCCTGTTGCGCCGCCTGCTTGTGACTACCTGCTGGTTGAATCTACTTACGGTGATCGCCTTCACGATCCCCAAGATCCCAAAGCCGCGTTGACGAGCATCATCAACGATGCTGCGAGACGAAACAGCGCAGTGCTGATTCCGGCTTTCGCGGTGGGCCGCACACAGGAGATCGTTTATCTCATTCGCGAGCTGGAAGACGAGAAGGCAATTCCGGTCTTACCCGTCTGCGTGGACTCGCCGATGGCCGCCGCTGCAACAACGGCTTACGCCAATCGGACGGAGGAGCAGGACGAAGACTACGCAAGTGTATTGGCCAAACAAGAGCATCCGTTGCGCACACATTCTATGATGACTTGCTCATCAAGAGAGGAGTCGAAGAGGCTGAACGATGCTCAGGGTGCCCGGGTGATTATCAGCGCTTCCGGAATGATGACGGGTGGCCGCGTCTTGCATCATGCGTTGCGATTGCTTCCTGACGCGCACGCAACTATCGTCTTTGTCGGCTATCAGGCCGCTGGCACGCCTGGTCGGCGCATTCTCAATGGCGAGACCGAGGTAAAGATACTCGGGCAGTGGGTGCCCGTCCGCTGCAAGATCGAACGCATCGGTGGTTTCTCGGCGCATGCTGATTGGAAGGAGATCCTTCACTGGCTCGAGGGGATGCCCTCGGCGCCACGCCGCACCTTCCTAACCCACGGCGAACCCAACGCCGCAAACGCCATGGCGGGACACATTAGCGACAGATTTGGCTGGGTCGTTGAGGTGCCGACGTATGGTGAGAAGTACCTACTTGAATAGCTGAGTCTCATGAGTTCGGTCAAAATTGGCGTGCTATACTGCCCATATTCAAAAGCCTTGGAGCTTGCTGAGAGATAAACAGACAGCCGCGGAGTTACGAATAATCATAGAGGCTGGGAGCAGACACTTTGAGCGTTCTGGTGGATAAAGATACGCGTCTCGTAGTGCAGGGAATCACCGGCAAGGAGGGAACGTTTCATACTAAGCAGATGGTTGAGTATGGAACGAACGTCGTTGCAGGAGTTACGCCCGGTAAAGGCGGTACCGAACACGAAGGCATTCCCGTATTCAACACAGTTGCTGATGCAGTTAAGAAGGCAGATGCAAACGCTTCGGTGATCTATGTGCCTCCCGCGTTTGCCGCGGATGCGATCATGGAAGCCGCTGAGGCAGGCATTCCGGTTGTTGTTTGTATTACCGAAGGAATTCCGACCCTTGATATGGTGAAGGTGAAAGAGTACTTGGGCGACAAGCCAACGCGTTTGATTGGGCCAAACTGTCCCGGCGTAATCTCCCCCGGTAGGTGCAAGATCGGAATCATGCCGGGGCACATTCATCGCGAAGGGCGGGTCGGAGTCGTCTCGCGTTCTGGCACGCTGACGTACGAAGCAGTCGGCCAACTGACCGCACTTGGTCTCGGCCAGTCAACCGCCATCGGCATTGGTGGCGATCCGATTGTCGGCACCTCACATGTCGACGCGCTAGCGCTTTTTCAAGCTGATGACGAGACGGATGGCATAGTAATGATAGGCGAGATTGGTGGCACCGCCGAAGAAGAAGCTGCCGCGTACGCAAAAAATAACGTGACGAAACCGGTCGTCGCTTTCATCGCCGGACAAACTGCGCCACCCGGACGTCGCATGGGCCACGCAGGGGCAATCATCGCTGGCGGCAAAGGCACTGCGTCGGAAAAAATGAAGGCGCTGGAAGATGCCGGCATTCATGTTGTGAAGTCGCCGGCAGATATTGGCGCAGCGATGAAGGAAGCACTTAGCTAAAGAAATTCAGCTTCAAAAGAATGAGTGACCTAACATTTGGAATCATAAAACCCGACGCGGTTCGCGGGGGGAAAGCGGGACACATCATTCAGCGCATCATCGATGACGGATTCAAAATTCGTGCGCTGAAGATGCTGCAGATGACCTTGAGGGAAGCAGAAGGCTTTTATGCTGTTCATCGCGAGCGGCCGTTCTTTGCCGGCTTGACGGAGTTCATGTCCAGCGCTCCGTGTGTAGTGTTAGTGTTGGAGAAGGCGGGCGCAGTTAAGGCGTGGCGCGATCTGATGGGCGCGACCGATCCCGCCAAGGCTGATGATCGCACACTGCGAAAAGAATTTGGCGCCTCAATGGGCGAGAATGCCGTGCATGGCTCCGACTCCGAAGAGAACGCTGCGATAGAAATCTCTTACTTCTTCAGCCAGATCGAGATTGTATAACCCTCTATGAGACGTTGTCCTGCTTGTAACAGAACTTATACCGACCAGAAGCTCAGTTTTTGTATCGACGACGGTACGCCGCTAGTGCGGGTCATTGCTCCTGTGGACAAGACGACGGTGGTGTCGCCATCGTCAGACCAGATCGGGGACGATGTTCCACGCACTCAGCCTTACTCACCCGATGACTGGAAAACCCCAGCCTATCAGCCACCGGGTTCGTATGTTCCACCGGACGGGCAGAGTAAGCGAAGGGTGTGGCCGTGGGTGGTGGGTATTCTGGCGGTATTGCTCATCGGCGTTATTGGGCTCGGAATTGCAGCGGCGATTATTATTCCGAACATGATGCGCGCGGCGTCGAATAGAAAGAGTTCGAATCTCAATGCGAACGTTGGGCAGGGCGACAACTACAATTCGAACCTGAACTCCAACACGCGCGGCTCAAATTCGAATTTCGGAAACCTGAATGAGAGCGCGAACAGCGATTCAGTCGCGGAGGAAACTTCCCCACCGACTGATGGGGACGAAGTACTGGGGGCTCTCACTGATCTCGAACACGAGTGGACTGTTGCCAACATCAATGCCGACAAGAAGAAACTCGACCGCATTCTCGCTGATGATTTTGTCGGCACGTCTAGTGATGGTAAAACGCAAGGCAAGGCCGAGTACATCAGAACAATTGAGCGCGATACGACTATTCAAAAATGGGATTTTGAAGATTTGAAGGTCAACCTTAAGGGTGAACGCGCCAAGCTCACGGGCGTAATCAAATTGCTGATTCGGGATGAGGAGGTTGAATACCGCTTTACGGACAAATTTGTTTGGCGCGACGGACGGTGGCAGGCTACTGGCTCTGAAGTAACTCCGGTAAAATAGTGAAGCGTGAACCGTAAACTGTTAACGGCGAACAGCGCCCTGGAGATACACAGGCCCAAAGAACAAAGTAGGAAAAACAAAGACCAGGAACGTTTATGTCAATCATCAGTGACGTGATCGAATCAACGAAGGCAATTATTCAAGGCATGAGCGTCACGTTGTCTTACATCCCAAAGCAGAAATGGACGGTTCAGTATCCGGAGGAACCGGTGACCGTGCAGCCGCGCTATCGTGGGCAGCATTTGCTGCATGTGGACGAGCGGGGAAAAGAGAAGTGCGTCGCGTGTTTCCTTTGCGCTGCGGCGTGTCCCTCTGAATGCATCTACATAGTGGCGAAGGACGATCCGCGTTTGCCCGAGGAGCGCATCGGTGTCGACGAGCGTTATGCCGAGATTTACAACATTGATTACGGCCGGTGCATTTTCTGCGGTTACTGCGTTGAAGCGTGTCCGAAGGATGCCATCACCCACGGCTATAATTTCGAGTTGTCGGTCTATAACCGCGCAGACCTTCTCAAGACGAAAGACGATCTCTTGATCACAAAGCAGGTGCAGTCGAGAAACTATCGGGTCGCCTCGTCTGACGAAGATGTAGACTCTGAGTACAAGAAGGTCTGAACCGGACAGATCACCTGTTCATTGCGCGGCGGGCTTTCTTTTTCAGAGAACCCGCCGCCAATCAGTTTATTTGGAAGGCGTTTGTTGAAGGTTTGGAGGCTGGCCTTGCCTGCTTGCGAGGGGGCGACGCCCAGGTCTAAACGCATTTGCAATCGTTTCGGTTCTTGTGGCCTACCGCGAATTCCATTACCGCTGGCAATACGATCTTAAGGCGAGCCCGGAAGAACTCTGGCCTTTTGTGGCGGATACGAATCGCTTCAATCGCGATACTGGCGTTCCTGCCGTAGCTACCGTCGATGGCAAGCAACACAGACTTCGCAATGCGCGGAGGCGTTTGCGTTTCTCAGTGTTGGGGCTGCCGGTGGAATGGGAGGAGCAGCCGTTTGAGTGGGTGAGGCTTTCTCGGTTTGGCGTAACCCGCACTTACAGCAAAGGGCCTATCGCAGAACTTAGAGTAATTGCCGAACTTTCGCCGCGGTCAGATGGTGGCACGCGGCTCACCTATCAAGTTTGGGCCAGGCCGAAATCTTTGTTGGGATTCATCGCGATTCCGATGCAAATCGGCATCATTAGTGCGCGCACGTTTGCCAACACGTTCAAGCGCTATGACGAAAGAGCCTTGGCTGACTCGCAGATCCTAAGCGAATCCTCTGCGCCTGAACTCTCGTCAGGCGCGCGGAGCCGTCTTGAAACCTTGAAAGAGAGACTATTGTCGGATGGTGCGGAGCCGAGCATCGTTGACAGACTGATTGAATTCGTCGAGCGAGCCGATGACTTTTCACTTGCGCGAATCCGTCCATACCTTTTGGCAGATGATTGGAAGCAGTCGCGTAGGGCAGTCCTGGAAGCGTGCCTGCGAGCAACTCGCTTCGGACTCCTCGATCTTCAGTGGGATCTACTGTGTCCTTTGTGCCGAGGCCCGCAGGAGACCGGAGCGTCTTTGAGGGAGATCAACTCAGAGATTCATTGCGGAACTTGCAGAATCAATTTTACTGTTAACTTCGATCGCTTCGTTGAAATCACTTTTCGTCCCAATGCTTCTGTGCGCCAAGTGGACGTTAAGGACTATTGCGTTGGCAGTCCTCAAAGAACGCCGCACGTAGTAGCTCAGCAGTTGTTGCCATCGCTAACCAGCCGAACTCTCAAGTTGCCACTGGAAGAGGGGCGTTATCGCCTTCGAACACTGGAGTTGCCGGGCGAACAATATGTGACCGTAGGCGTCAATGGTACCGAATCCGCGGTCGTCACAGTTTTGGAGAGCGGTTGGAGCGAAGATGAATTGAGGCTTTCGACTCAGTCGTCATTGCAACTCCAAAACGCGACTGATGCGGAGCAGTTGTTCATACTGGAACGGTTAACGTGGAGCGATCAGGCGGCAACTGCAGCCGAAGTGACAGCGTTGCAAGTCTTTCGCGATCTCTTTTCGAGCGAGGCACTGCGTCCCGGGGAACAAATCTCGGTAGGAACTCTGACCGTGCTCTTTACCGATCTGCGAAATTCTACCCGGCTATATCGCGAGATTGGAGATGCGACAGCCTTCGGGCGGGTCATGAATCATTTCGACGTACTGAAGCGAGCGATCGCGAACGAAGACGGAGCCCTGGTCAAGACGATCGGCGATGCAGTGATGGCTGTTTTTAGACGTCCCGCATCAGCGTTAAGAGCTATGTTAACTGCTCAGGAGGTTCTGGCATCGCCGCCGGACGGCAGCATGCCTCTCGTCCTGAAGGCGGGAATGCACACTGGGCCATGCATTGCTGTTACGCTAAACGATCGCCTCGATTACTTCGGCTCAACCGTCAACATGGCGGCGCGGCTGGAGAGTCTGTCAACCGGTAACGACGTGATAATCTCGCGCGCTGTTTATGATGATCCGGAGGTGCGTAGCCATTTCTTTGCGCTAGAGGACAGTCTTCAGGCAATGCCATTCGAAATGGCTCTGAAGGGATTTGATGAAGAGCGATTTGAACTGTGGCGTGTGGGGAGAAAAGAATCTGTAGCAACGAAGGCGTCCAGTTCGGACCGAACACTGGACTCAGCGAATATTTCGCGCAGAGGCGCCAACCCGCAGAGCTAAAATTGCCAAGAGTAACGTAGACTCTCATGTCACCGCTCTTAGAAGCGCGCGATGTATCAAAGATCTACCAGATGGGCAGTACGAATGTGACTGCTCTTGATAACGTCCAGCTTAACGTCAACGAGGGAGAGTTTGTAGCGATTCAGGGAACCTCTGGTTCGGGAAAGTCCACTCTGTTGAATATGCTTGGCGGGCTCGATCACCCGACCTCTGGCGACGTCTTTTTCAACTCAAAACCGCTTGGCCCGCTCACCAAGAAAGAGATGGCGAGATACCGCCGTTACTCAGTGGGAATGATCTTCCAAAATTTCAACTTGATTCCGACGATGACGGCCGAAGAGAATGTCGGACTCGCTCTGGCATTCGCGGGGCTGCGTGGCAGCCAGCGTCGAAAGCGCGCCAGTGAGTTATTGGACCGTGTGGGGTTGTCTGATCGCTTAGCGCATCGGCCGTCGGAGCTTTCGGGTGGTGAACAACAACGGGTTGCCATTGCGCGGGCCCTGGCGAATCGCCCCAAAGTATTACTTGCCGATGAACCGACTGGAAACTTAGACTCAAGGCGCGCCCATGAGTTACTTGCACTGCTGCGCGAGATGGTCAATAGCGACTCATTGACGGTCCTAATGGTGACCCATGATCACGAATTAGCTACCAGCTTTGCTGACCGAATTATCCTGATGAAGGATGGACGCGTGCTAAGCAAGCATGAGACGGATGACGGGGGCACGCGGTGACGGGGGGACGGGGTGACGGGGTGACGGGGTGACGGGGTGACGCGGTGACCGGGGAGACGTGGTGACCCGGGGACGGAAGAACTGAAACGTGAAGAAGAAGGAGCAGTCATGAATTCAAGATCATTGTATCCCCGCGCTTTCCAAAAC
>JBGPNE010000084.1:0-8217 GCA_041487335.1 Pyrinomonadaceae bacterium | reverse complement strand
CACTGCAACCACTTCGTGTCCATCTTCAAGACAGCGTCGCAATGTCGGCACAGCGGCCTGGGGCGTACCCATGAAAACTATGCGCATCCTTAGAACCAAAAGCGGGGTCCCCACGCGGGCAGCCCGCGTGGGGTGCAGGAAATAGAGACAGGTGACAGTTACTTTGCCATCCTGTCACCTGCCTTCCTCGGTCAACAAATCGATAGTTACTCACTCAATTTCATACGGTTGTTCCCATTTCAGCTTTCTTGCTCGCTGTAGCTCCGATTTTCGTGGACGAGACTTTCGCCTGCATGAAAAGCAGAAGATAATCGCGGCCGCCCGATTTCGAATCGGTGCCTGACATATTGAATCCACCGAACGGATGAACTCCAACAAACGCTCCCGTGCATTTTCGATTGAGATACAGATTTCCAACGTGAAATTCACGTTGCGCCCTTTCGAGCTTCTCTTCGTCAGCACTGTAGACGGCGCCGGTCAGACCGAACTGGGTGTCGTTAGCAATCTTCAGCGCGTCGTCGAAATCGTTCGCTTTGATCAAAGCGAGCACCGGACCGAATATCTCTTCCTGCTCGATGGTATCACCTGGCTTCACGTCCGCTATTACAGTCGGCTCGATGAAAAAGCCCTGCTCGCCGTTTGAGCCGCCGCCGGTTAAGAGTCGGCCCCCTTCCGCTTTGCCTTTTTCGATGTACCTGTTGATCGTCTTAAGGGCCTTCTCATTGATGACCGCGCTCATGGTTGTCGTGCCGTCAAGGGGATCGCCTAACTTGATCTGCTCCGTTCGTGCGACAATTCTCTCGAGCAAGGGCTCATAAACCTTCCGATCGATGATTGCGCGCGAACATGCCGAGCACTTCTGTCCTTGAAATCCAAACGCAGCCTGAACCACTCCGGTGGCCGCGTCATCAAGATTTGCATCGTCAGCAATAATGATCGCGTCTTTCCCGCCCATCTCGGCAACTACGCGCTTAATCCAGATTTGACCGTCGTGAACTTTCGCCGCTCGTTCGTTGATGCGCAGCCCGATCTCCCGCGAACCAGTGAAGGCTATGTAACGCGTCTTCGGATGGTCTACCACAACATCCCCAACTTCGGCGCCCGAGCCGGTCATGAAATTGACCACGCCTTTAGGCAAACCAGCATCTTCAAGGATTTCGAAGAACTTGTAGGCGATTGTTGGCGCATCGGACGATGGCTTGAGTACCACCGTGTTTCCAGTAACAAAAGAAGCTACGGTCATCCCTGCCATGATCGCCAGGGGGAAGTTCCAGGGGGGAATCACAGCGCCAACTCCGAGCGGAATATACTCCAGCCGGTTCTCTTCACCCTGAATCGTAGTTAGCGGCTGAGGCCCTGCGTAACGCCGCATCTCGCGGCCATAGAATTCACAAAAATCGATTGCTTCCGCGGTATCAGCATCAGCCTCGGGCCAGGTTTTGCCGACCTCATAAATCATCCACGCGGACATTTCGTGTTTGCGCTCACGCAGAATCGAAGCAACGCGAAATAGTAAGTCAGCACGTTCTTCAGGACTCGTATTCTTCCCTGTCTGAAAGGCTTCGTATGCTGTCTCAACCGCTCGATTCGCCAGTTCCTGGGTCGCTTTCTGAAAACGACCAACCACCTGCGTCCGATTTGCCGGATTGATGCTGTCGAATTTGTTTTCTGTCGTGAGGTGTTCGCCACCAATCACCAGCGGATATTCGCGGCCCAGTTCGCTCTTTACTTTTTCTATCGCGGCGCGCATCTGCTGCGCGTTCTCTTCTTTACTGAAATCGGTCAGCGGTTCATTACGAAATTCTGTTGGCATGTTTGGCTCCGATGAAAAGTTTTAGAAATACTATCATAATCAAAAACGCGATCGCCGCCTGAGCGTTCGACCGCGTCTATGCAGTTGTTAGACCTAAGTATTCTTCTGAATTCTGACTCCTGTCTTTCAGAACCACTGACCGGCTTTTTGCAACTTCTTGATCTTGCGCTTCACGAGCTCACGCTTGATTGGGCTCATCTTATCCAGGAAAACAATGCCATCGCAGTGGTCAGTCTCGTGAAGCATGCAGCGCGCCGTCAACTCCATCCCATCGATTTCAAACTCGTTGCCGTTGACGTCTTGCGCCCGCACGACCGCGCGCAGGTTACGCTCAACCGGAGTAAAAATACCTGGGAAAGAAAGGCAGCCCTCCTCTCCGTTCTGAGTCCCCTCAACCCGGAGCACTTCAGGATTAATCAAGACGATCCGCTGTTCCGGGTCTTTGCCGCCCGAGCAGTCCATTACGAACAGACGCTGCGACACTCCGACCTGCACGGCCGCCAGGCCAACACCCGGCGCCGAATACATCGTCTCAAACATGTCGCTGACGAGTTTCTTGAGCTTGTCGCCAAACTCAGTGACCGGTTCACCCGGATTACCGAGTATCGGATTTGGCCACTTTACGACTTCCATTACTGCCATTTTCTATTCCTATCCAAGCGAAGAACTGAACGATTCGAACTGCCTTCGATGTTGATTTTACGACGAACGACGCTTGAGGCGCTAGCCAGGGAACTCACCGGTAAGAATGCCTCTCCTGCTAATAGCCACGCAACTGCTCTCGGTATGCTTCAAAGTTCCGGCGCATTTCGCCCAGGCTGTCGCCGCCAAACTTTTCGCGCATGGCGGAAGCCAGAACAAGCGCGACCATTGCTTCGCCGATTACTCCCGCGGCTGGTACGGCTGTGATGTCGGAGCGCTCGAAAGCCGCAGACTCTTCCTGCTTCGTGTCAATGTCCACTGATCTTAACGGGCGGCGGAGAGTTGAAAGCGGTTTCAAGTGGCCGCGTATGCGCACTTCTTCCCCGTTCGTGATTCCGCCTTCGAGACCTCCGGCACGATTCGTCTCGCGAATGAATTCTTTCGTCTCATCGTTGTAGGCGATCTCGTCGTGAACTTCGGAGCCGGGCAAGCTGCTGGCCTCCACTCCCGCACCAATGGAAACCGCCTTGACCGCCGGTATGGACATGACCGCCTGGGCCAAACGCCCATCGAGTTTCAGATCCCAGGCTGTGTGTGAGCCAAGACCGGGGATTACTCCTCGAGCGACAATTTCGAAAACACCGCCCAGCGTGTCGCCAGCCTCGCGTTTTTGGTCTATTAGCTCAATCATCCGCTGCTGCAATTCAGAATCAGCACAATGCAAGGGTGCGACTTCCGCGATCCCGCTGATCTCTTCCCACGTCAGCTCGAGCGGTTTCTCAGGAATGCCACCGAGTTGAATCACATGGCTGCGAACCTCGGCGCCGAACGTGGCGAGTAGCTGCCTGGCGAACGCACCACAGGCGACGCGGGCGGCAGTCTCGCGAGCAGAGGCGCGCTCTAGAATATTGCGCAGATCGCGGGCGCCAAACTTCTGTCCGCCGGGGAGGTCTGCATGGCCAGGACGTGGACGCTTCAGGCGCCGAGACCGCTCCGGTGCAATCTCGCGAGAGTCTGTCGCCATCACATCAATCCAGTTGGCCCAATCCTTGTTCTCGATCATCAAGGCAACGGGCGAGCCAAGCGTTAAGCCATGACGAACGCCGCTCAGAATCTCCACCTGGTCCTGCTCGATTTTCATCCGGCCGCCGCGGCCATAGCCCCACTGCCGACGCTTTAACTCGTGGTTGATCTGGTCCGGGTCGACGGGCATGCCGGCAGGCAGACCTTCGACTATCGCTACCAGTGCGCGACCGTGTGATTCTCCGGCTGTGGTGAATCTAAGCATTCTTGTGAATTCGGCGTTTAACTCTTTGCTAGTTGCTCGAGTGACCTGTGATCTTAGACGATCTCAAGCAACATTATCTTACTTCGAGAGCAAAGACTCTGAAAAGATATTTCCCCGCCCAAGAATGCACGCGGGATCGAAGGCACGTTTCAAAGCCGCCATCTCGCGCAAGTGTTCCTCGCCGTACAGCAATTTCAGGTAGTCGCGCTTGAGCTTGCCGATGCCGTGCTCCGCTGAGATTGTTCCGCCAGCCGCAACTGCCCGCTTCACAAATTGCAAGTAGATTTCGCGCGCCTTTGCTGCTTCTGTGTCATCACGCGGCAGGATGTTGACGTGTACGTGATTGTCGCCGATGTGGCCAAAGATGGTGTATCTGAGGTCGCTGGCACGCAGCGTCTCTTGATAAAGGCGCAACATGCCCGGAAACGCCTGGTCCGGTACAGCCATGTCCGTTGAAACTTTGCGTTGCCGATGCCGCGCGAACCATTCATTCATCAGCACCGGAAGCTGGTGACGAAACTCGCGGAGCTTTGCCTGATCCTGTTCGTTCGTGGCGAACCATGAATCACCAGCCAGAGCATGATGGCCCTCGAGCAATACCAGCCACTCTTCCATCAGAGCGTCTTCCGTCGTTGCTGTCGTTTCTTGTTCAAAGAAGATCGCGCCGACTGCTCCACCGGGAATTGTTTCATATTTTTGCCGCAAAAAGCTGAGCGACTCACGATCAAAATACTCCAATGCACGCGCGTCGATTGTACTGGTTCCGGCGATACTACGAGGTCGCAACAGCGCGGCTTGTGATAAGGTCGCTCTGGTTTCAAGAGAGCGAGTACGCGCTTCAGCCACGAAGGCCAGCACATCTTCTTCTGATTTGAAGAAGACGATGCCGCTTAAAAGCCCCTCGGGCTTCGGGAGCAGACTCACCTCCACTTCAATGATCACGCCGAGTGTGCCTTCGCTTCCAATGAAGAGATCGATCACGTCCATTTCCGGCGCCACATAGTAGCCTGAGGCATGCTTACGAGTGGTGGGCATACGGTAGGAAGGCAACTGAGCCTCAATCACACGCCCGGATGGAAGAGGAATCCTGATTCGGCCATTTAAGTCAGCTTGAAGCTCCCCGCGACGAAGATCGATCACCTCGCCTGTTGTGAGAGCGATCCTTATTCCCTGCACATAATTCCGCGTTGGCCCATACTTGAAAGTGCGGGCGCCGGATGCGTTCGTAGCTACTGTGCCGCCAAGAAAGCAACTGCGCTCAGTCGGATCAGGTGGATAGAGTAAGTCTTCGGATTCAACATCGTGTTGAAAGTCACGAAGAATTACGCCTGCTTCCGCGACTCCGCGGCCGCCCATACCATCTCGAACAATGCTCTTAATCTGGTTTAGCTCGTCGGTTGCGATGACAATTCCCCCAAAGGGAACTCGGCCGGCGACGGTACCTGTGCCGGCTCCGGAAACAGTAACCGGCGTTTGATCGCGGGTCGCTCCTGCAAGGATCGCGCCGACGTCTTCCGCGGTCTCGGGAAAGCACACGCGCGCCGCGTAACCTTCCGCCATGTAGCTGGAGTCAGAAAGAAAGGATTGGATCTCGTCTGTGTCGTCTTTGACCAGCATGACAATGTTCCAACGGCTAGCTAAGCATTACGCCAATTGCAGCTCACGCCCGCGCAAATACTTGATTCGGTCGCGCAACTCCGCTGCTTTTTCAAATTCAAATCGTTTTGCGGCGCCACGCATTTCGCCTTCCAGGCGCGCAATAGTTGCTTCGATGTTTGCGGCAGTGTATTCCTCCATTTCGTCGAAATCGATCGGCACTTTGAAGTAGTCAGCTTCAGAGGCCGTTATCAGCGTTGATTCGATGGGCTTGACGATTGTCATCGGAGTGATGCCGTGCTCGCGGTTATAGACCTCCTGGATTGAGCGGCGGCGACGTGTCTCGTCGATGGCCCGTTTCATGGAATCCGTTATGCGGTCAGCATACAGAATCGCTTTGCCTCGTGAATTTCGCGCGGCACGACCGATCGTCTGAATTAACGATTGCTCAGAGCGTAAGAAACCTTCCTTATCGGCATCAAGGATTGCCACAAGCGAAACCTCCGGCAGATCCAAGCCTTCACGCAGGAGATTGATACCGACCAGGACGTCAAACTCGCCACGTCTTAAGTCACGCAGGATCTTGATGCGTTCGAGAGTTTCAATGTCGGAGTGCAAATAGCGCACCCGTACATTAACTTCAGTAAAGTACTCAGTGAGGTCCTCGGCCATTCTTTTCGTCAGGGTCGTGACAAGCACGCGCTCATTTCGCTCCGCTCTCTGCCGGCACTCTTCCAGCAGATGATCGATCTGACCCTTGACCGGTTGAACTTCGATTTCGGGATCCATAAGACCCGTCGGCCTGATGATCTGCTCCACCACTTCACCACTTGTCTTCGTAAGTTCATAAGGACCCGGCGTTGCCGACACATAGATCGTTTGTCCGATACGCGCTTCAAACTCCTGAAAATTCAAGGGCCGGTTGTCTAACGCTGAGGGAAGACGAAATCCGTATTCGACCAGAGTTCGCTTACGCGACTGATCGCCCTCAAACATTCCGCGTACCTGCGGAATACTTTGATGCGATTCGTCGATAACCATCATTGTGTCGCGTGGCAAATAGTCGAGGAGCGTCGGTGGTGGCTCGCCGGGTCGTTTGCCAGTAAGGTGACGTGAATAGTTTTCGATGCCGCGGCAAAAGCCCATCTCCTTTATCAGTTCGAGATCAAACATTGTCCGCTGATGCAGGCGCTGCGCTTCAACGAGCTTGCCTTCAGCAATCAGTTTGGGTTCCCACCACTCCAACTCTTCGCGAATCGACTTCAGTGCCTGCTTGATTGTGTTTTTGGACATCACGTAGTGGGTTTTTGGATAGATGGGTACACGCGAACTGTGTCTTTGAATGACCTCTCCAAGCAGCGGATCGATGGTGGAAATCGAATCGATCTCCTCTCCCCAGAGCTCAACTCGAAACGCCTGATCCTGATAGCTGGGAAAGATTTCAACCACATCTCCCCGCACGCGGAAGGTGCCGCGCTGGAAGTTCACGTCGGAGCGTTCGAATTGCAACTCCACGAGTTTCTGCAGCAGAGCCTCACGCGAAATTCGCGCGCCCGGCTCAAGAAAAAGCAGCATGCCGTAATAGGCATCCGGATCGCCTAGACCGTAGATGCATGAGACACTCGCAACCACAATCACGTCCCGCCTTTCAAACAGCGCGCGCGTAGCTGACATGCGCAGGCGATCGATCTCTTCATTGATGATTGCTTCCTTCTCGATGTAGACGTCGGCGGCGGGAACGTAAGCTTCAGGCTGATAGTAGTCGTAGTAAGAGACAAAATACTCGACGGCATTTTCCGGGAACAGCGATTTGAATTCCTGATACAACTGCGCGGCGAGAGTCTTGTTGTGGGCGAGAACCAGCGTTGGCCGCTGAGTCCGTTCAATTACGCTGGCAATCGTGAAGGTTTTTCCGCTGCCAGTTATTCCGAGTAGGACTTGATCCTTGAATCCGTCATGGAGGCCGAGGACTAAAGCTTCGATTGCCTGTGGCTGATCGCCTTTGGGCTGGTATTCCGAATGGAGTCTGAACGGCATTGTGCTGGTAAATGGTAAATGGTAAATGATGAATAGACAAAACCCCCATCCCGAAACATATCTGGAAGTGCTTGCCCGCAAAAGAAAATCGTGAACGGAAACCCCGAGGCTTCCATTCACGATTTCTATTGTATTTCCGGTTTACGGTTTACGATTCGCGGCTATGCGGCCGACGAAGTGGTCTCCCGAGCCTGGCTGGTGATTTGATAGATCGCTTCCATCACCGCCGAGCGAACTTCCGCTGGTAACGAGCCTCGCACAGCGAGCCGGCGGAATACGGGCACGATCTCCGACTGTCCACTCAATGCAAGCAGCTTAACCACCGCAAGGCGAACTTCGACGTTTGGATATTCTTCGATAGCTCGCAGCAACGGTTGCACCTCACCCGCTTTGGCCATTAAGAACAGCAGTGAAAAAGCATCGTAGGTTGTCTCACGGCCCTCTCCGGTCAAATTACCAATGGCATCGCTAGCCACGCCAGAAGCCGCCAGCGCCGCTCCGATTTTACGGCGTCGCTCTGGCGTTCCTTCACGAAGTGCGCGGGTAAACGAGGCCGCGCGATCCGAATGCAGATCATATAAAGCTCGCGCTGCCGCATTGCGGACGTCAGCCGATGGATCATCAAACGCTCGGCTAATGATGCGGAACGCGTCATCGCCGCCAAGTCGCGCAATATCCGTCAATGCGCCCCCACGCTCGGTTGATTCCTGGCTGTTAAGTCTCCGCGAAAGATCGGACGGAATCCCGGAACCGTCTCCCGTCTGGGCAATGCCCTTTTCCGCATGGACCACGGCGATGCCCTTTTCAAATTGGACGACGTCGATCTCTTTCACCAGTCCTT
>JBGPNE010000083.1:0-8223 GCA_041487335.1 Pyrinomonadaceae bacterium | reverse complement strand
GTGACCGTTAGTTCATGAGCGCTCGTGTCCCAATCGGCGACCATCGCTCCTGAAACTTGATTGACGGTGAATTGATCCGGCAACTGCAAGCGGACATCCGAGGCCAGACCCTGCAAGACCTGGATTTGGATCTCGGCGTTAACTTGAGTCGCGTCTTCTCCGAGACCGACCAGCTCGGTAACGACGCCGCGCATTCTGAGCGGCTGCGTCGCGCGCGATTCGTCCACTCGCCGACGCCACGCGAATGTAAGTGGCTCAGCGCCGCGTCCGTTCGCAACCCAACGACTGCCGGTCGCCGATTCAGAGTGCTCCAACAACAGCCCGCCGGTGATGTGAACATCTACTCCTTGCCGCGCTAACTCCACAACCGCGTGCGAGACCGCTGAGTTGCTGACGGGCAGTTGGAGAATATCGGTTCCCGCGGTGGTTGAAACCGGGGCCACGATCTTCAAACTCAACACTGAACGTCCCTTTTTTGACAGCAAGAGTTCCGCTCCGCCCGGTCCTTTTTCCACCGTGTGTGTAACGATCGTAACCGGACGGCCGTCCAGGCTCGCTTCCCGAACCATCAAGCCTTCGGGCAGCAGCAGGCATACCCAGCCGTTCTTGATCACATCGATGGTGAGCCGAGCTTCACCGGATGCGAGATCGCCGTCGACCTTAAGATCATAATCAATGCGACTCAGCGTCACTTCGACGGGGGGTGGCGCGGGCTCGGCATCGAGCGGAAAGGCCGCGCGCCGCAATGCGCGGTATTCATCCACCGGCAGCACCACCCAGCCATCCCCAGACGGAACTGCGTTCTGTGCCGAGCCGGCAGTGGCTGCGAAAACAAGAGAGAGAGTCAGGCAGATAGCCCTGATGGTTGCCGAACGGATCGGCGATGCCGCCGGCGAATTCGATCGCCGCAGCCAGAGCGTTGCGAATAGAGAGAGTTGTTTCATGGTGTTACTCCTATCGATGAAGCTTTACGCTTTGGTTATTAGAACGCCCATGTTTCGATCGCTTGCACCCCGTTCGTTTTGCTTCTGTCCTCGCTTCTGACCTCTGACCTCTGACTTCTGTCTTTAGGCCGGACACACTTTCAGATACACGACCACATCGAGGTCGCCGCAGCGAATTCATCCGCACTTCTTGTTCTGATCGAGACCGGCGCTTGGCCCGTTGGGTAAATCTTTTTAGACCATGCGGGGGAGACCGCGCGAGAAATACGCCCTGTCAGCGGCTATGATGCACGGGGCTTGAGCAAAGGTAGCCTCACCGGCACTGAAGCCGAGAAGATCTCTTTCCCCTCTTCATGGGTGTTCGGATTGTGGAACTTGATTTCTAAGAGGTCCGCCTCTGTAGTTGATGGCGAAATCAATCCTTGACGGCTCTGAAGAAACCAGCCTAATGTTGTCGCAATCCGCGGTCGAACTAGAGAGGGTTGAGAGACGAATGGGATCTCGCACAATTGTCGTCGGGGATATTCACGGTTGCTACGACGAGCTGGAGGATTTGCTGGCCAAAGTTAACTTTGGCACAGACGATCGCCTCGTTTGCGTTGGCGATCTCATTACCAAGGGACCAAAGAACAGACAAGTGCTGGATCGTTTTATGACTGACCCCCGGTTTTCCGCGGTGATCGGCAATCATGATTTGGCCATCCGCCGGCGTTGGAACGGGGAAAAGTTTAAGCTGAAGGATTCGCAGAAACCAGCGCACAAGGAGCTTAAGAAAGATAAGGAGCACTACGTTGCTTATCTGAACTCGCTGCCATTCATGATCGATTTGGGGACTCATCTGGTTGTGCATGCCGGCCTCAGACCGGGAGTCGCGCTGCACTCTCAGACTACAGACGATCTGACCGAGCTGCGGAGCTTGGGGAAGGACCGCACCAGCCGTGATGGCACGCCCTGGTACGAGGTTTATGACGGGGAGAAGGTGGTGCTGTTCGGCCACTGGCCGGCGCCCAAACCGCGACGGGGCAAGAAGGCCATCGGTCTCGACACCGGCTGTGTTTATGGCAATCACCTCACCGCTTACATAATAGAGACGGAAGAGGTAATATCCGTTCCGGCGCGCCATCGGTACGATGCCTCTTGAGGCTGTAAGCGATTGAGTTGGCGCGATAGGTGGGCCCGGTCCTCGACAAATTTATCGGTCTTCGATATTAAGATCCGAAAACATCGCGCTTGGACTGACAGACTTAGCGGCTTGATTCCGCTTTAGATGATGTAGGCTCTCATAAATCAAGAGCTATCCCCACCAATAACGGAGTAAGACTCGTATGGATCAGCCAAAGCAAACCTTGCCAGATGAAGTTGAGTCCTTACCGACGACGGACCTGACCACAGCCGACCAGCCCTCACCGGACCGTGAAACCCCCAAGTCGAATCCGCCTGAAAATGAGCACTTCCTTGCTTGGTCTGTTTTCAACTGCGATTTGAGCCAACTGGAATTTTTTAAGCGCTTACTCGAAGAGGCCACGGACGAATCCGTGCCGCTGCTCGAGCGGTTGAAGTTTCTCGCGATCTTCGCCAGCAACCTGGACGAATTCTTCATGGTCCGAGTCTCAGGATTGAAGGAGATGTTGGAAATAGAGGGATTCCAGCCAATGCCGGGCGAGCTTACTCCGAGTGAGCAATTGAAGATCATTAGAGAGCGGGTCCTGCCGATGGTTGAGCAGCAGGTAAACTGCCTGCGCGACAAGGTTCTGCCCGAACTCACAAAGCAGGGAATAGAAATCGTGCAGTACGACTCGCTCACACCACGCGAGAAAGAGGACCTGGACCACTACTTCATGAAGAATGTTTTCCGGGTGTTGACTCCGCTGGCCGTCGATCCGGCACACCCGTTTCCGCATATCGCAAATCTCAGTCTTAATATTTGTTTGACTGTTGAAACTGAATCGAACCCTGGCAAGGCCGTGACCCTGAGCAGCCTGCCGCGGTTCGTCAGAATAAAAGTGCCGCCAGTGGTGCCTCGCCTAATCCCGGTGGGCGAACGCGGACAGAAGTTCATTCTCCTGGAAGAACTGATTGACGCAAATCTGCATTCTGTCTTTCCCAACATGCTGCTCAGCGAGAGCCATTTGTTTCGAGTCACGCGGGATGCCGACGTCGAGATCAGAGACGACAAGGCAGCCGATCTGGTGGGAAGGATAAAGGAGTCTTTGCGGGAGCGTCGCTTTGGAAACACGGTTCGTCTTGAAGTTTCATCGACAATGCCGCGGTTGGTCATCGAATATTTGACGAATTCGCTGCGTATCGAGGCGGATGATGTCTACGTAGTCGGGGGAATTTTGGGCATAGGCGACTTGATGGAACTCTATGGTTTGAATAGACCCGATCTAAGAGACAAACCGATCCGGATTACGGTGCCTGCGCCATTAAGCAAGAAGAAGCATTTTTTTGACGCTATCAAGAAGCAGGATGTTTTGCTTCACCACCCCTACACCGCATACACAACTGTTACAGAGTTTATCGAGGCAGCGGCGAAAGACCCGAAGGTGCTGGCGATCAAAATATGTCTCTATCGTACCGGCAAGGATTCGCCGATCCCTCAACTGTTGATCGAAGCGAGTGAACGCGGTAAGCAAGTCACGGCCGTCGTTGAGATTAAGGCGCGCTTCGATGAAGAGAACAACATCGAATGGGCCGGTCGGCTAGCGGAAGCTGGGGTGCACGTAGTCTATGGGCTGGTGAAACTCAAGACGCACAGCAAAGTGGCACTGGTCATCCGCCAGGAAAAACATGGGTTGCAAACCTACGTTCACATAGCCACGGGAAATTACAATCCCACGACGTCGAAAGTCTACACGGACCTGGGATTGTTGACGGCCAACGCCGAGATAGGCGACGACGCGACTGATCTGTTTAATTACATGACCGGTTTTTCTAGGCCGCGGGAGTACACTCATCTCATGGTGGCGCCGGTAAACCTGCGGGAACGCATGCTGGCGTTGATAGAACGAGAGATCGGTCACGCCCAGGCGGGACGGCCGGCGCGCATCACAGCCAAGGTAAATCGCCTGACGGACCTGGAGATCATCGACGCGCTTTACCGGGCATCAAAATGTGGGGTGAAGATTGATCTAATAGTGCGCGGCTCCTGCATGCTTCGACCCGGAGTGCCCGGCCTCTCAGAGACAGTTCACGTGAGGAGCGTCGTGGGCCAGTTTCTGGAGCACAGTCGAATTTTCTACTTTGCCAACGGAGGCGACGACGACGTCTATATCGGATCGGCTGACTGGATGACCCGCAATCTCGATCGGCGAGTCGAAGTTGTGACGCCGATTCTTGATCCGAACCTGAAGCGGCACTTGAAAGATGTCGTCCTGGCCACCTACCTGAAAGACAACGTAAAGGCGAGAGTGTTGAATGCCGATGGCCTTTACGAACGCGTGCCGATGGCGCCCGGAGAAGCGTCATTTAACAGTCAATTGCATTTCGAAGGAAGTATAAGTTTGGACTCATAACAATGAAAGGGTCCGTCCATGCTTAGTAAGCCACCTCAAGCGTTCATCCTTCTCCTGCTTTTTCTTTTCCTGGCGCTACCGGCCGCTGCCCAAAAAATTTGCTTCACGTCTGAAGCGCGGGCGCTCGCCGAACGCACCGCAAAGGTTTATCAGCAGCCGGATCCTAATTACAACCCGGTGCTCGGCTATAACCCCCGGAATAGTCGTCGCGTCGGCGCTCCCGCGGTTGGCCCTGATGGCCGCGCGCGGCCATTCAACTGCGTCGCGAACAAAAAGACGACCCCGGGCACGGGCACCACGCCGAAATTCTATTGCTCGGTCCCGGGCGTCGTCGACGAAGACGGCGACTTGATCCGTTACAAAGTGAAACCTCACTTCAAAGGGCAGACGCCGGACAAGAGGAACGGCGAGGTCTACGGCGAGTTTCTCTCTTCGCGCTTCTCGAAGGCGTTGGGCTTCTTCGCCGACGACGAGTGGGTGGCGGATGTCACCTGCGCGGATTGCGAGCAGAGCCTGAACAAGCCTTTTCAGGGAACGAGCTTCAACCCCTTCCAACCGGCGGCAGGGATCGAGCTCGCTTTGGGCAAAGGGATCGACGTGGATTGCAACAACAAAGACTCTGGAGCGCTGGCCGGATCGCTGTCGCAGCTCCTGCGTGGTGGAGCTCCACGCGCAGAGATAGATGCGTTCAAGCTTTGGCTCGCCTTCATCGACCACGGTGATACCAAGAACGACAACCAGAAGTTTTCCTGCCTCGATTCCAAGAAGAGCCCAGACGGCACCCGGATGTGCAAGCCGGGAAAGGCAGTTTTCTACGTGAGCGACATGGGCTCGACTTTTGGCTATTCAAGCTCGAGCGAGAACAAAGCGAGGCTCGCAACCTGGAGAGGCAAGGACCCGATAAAAGTGAGCGGTGGCCGCTGCACCACAACTGCCAAAAGCGTGGGGGACGCCAGCATCAGCGAAGCCGGGCGCCAGCTTCTGGCCAACGGCCTGCAGAGGCTCCTCGATGCCGAGAGGACGAACGGCACGATCACCAAAGTGTTCCACGCTTCGCGCAACGAGGAGCGCGACCAGCCGCCGGAAGCCTGGACCGCGGAATTTGTGCGCAAGGCGAGGACGATCATCGACGCGCGCTGCTCGAACTAACCGCAGGTGCTGGCGCGATCAAACCGGAACCTGACATCCGTTAATGATTCGAAGGAGTTCGCGAGACATGAACAAAGAGATAGTCCGTCGTTTGTTGATTCTTGCCGTCGTCTTTGTCGGGAGCGGATCGCTCGTCTACGTGGTGCTAAAACCCGCTGGCCCGGGAAAGATCGCCCAGACTGAAAAACCGGCGGCAAAGGCTGATCAGGCAAACACCAACCCTTCGTCGGAGGCTTCACCGCAGGTTCAGGACAACGGTCAACGGTCAATTCTCACTGAACTCTTCGGGCTTGATCGCACCGACGCCAAGGGCCAAGAGGCTGACAAGAAAGTGGTTGCACTCAGGGTCCTGCTGAGATTCCTGATTGCGGCATTGCTGGCGATGCTGCTGGCCTTTCGCTGGCGACGCGGCCGCTCACTTACCAAACGTAATCCTTACGTGGCCCAGACTCAGATATTGCTTGCGGTGGTGGCGGCGGCGATGATGATGATTGTGGGAGACAGCGCCGCCCGAGCTTTTGGCATCTTTGCTGCCGCCTCACTCGTTCGCTTCCGCACAAACATACGCGACCCGAAAGAGACCACGGTGCTTCTGATCTGTTTAGGGGTGGGACTGGCCTGTGGTGTGGGCCGTCTGGACATGGCGATTATACTTACGCTGTTTGTGCTGCTCGCACTCTGGATTTTGGAGCATTTTGAATCGGCGCAGGTGTTTCGGGCAATGGAAGTTCGCGTCGAAACGCGCAACCTGGATCAGACTCGCCAGATGCTCAAAACGCTTTTCGAGAGACACGAGTGCAGCTACGAGCTGCGCCAACTGGAGCGCGAGGCCGGTGAGGGTCAAAACGGAAAGATCGTATATGAGCTGAGCTTAGGCACGGCCGCCCGAACGGATCAGTTAAGCGAGGAGATATTGGCTGAGGACGCGTCAAATATCGCCGCTCTCGAATGGGAACAAAAGAAGAGTTCGACTTATATCTACAACTAACTTGAGCCAATCGGTTCGGAAACAAGAGAGGCCACCCGATCCTGGGGTGGCCTTTCATTCGTTAGAGCGAATTGTAATTAAGAACTCTTAATGATTATGGATCGAATCAGTTTGAGTCGCCGATGACGCTTTGGTGACTTGCAACCTGTCGTAATAGTCCCTCACGAAATCTTTGTAGGCGCCGTGACCCCAACTTGTGTAGAAGTCGTATTGTTTCATCTCGGCGTAGGCCTGATCAAAGTTCCAGTTATCGACCTGGAAGCGATAGACCGCACCCATAGCGCCCGTGCGATGCCTGCCACCCGCACAGTGCACGAAAAATTTCCCGGTGGACGGATCATTGGCAACTTTCAAGAACATCTTAGTTGCCTCTTCCGTCGGATACTGCTTGTCGATCATTGGAATGTTGATGTACTTCATTCCCAGAGATTCGACCATCGAGCGTTCGTAAGGCTTTGGATCGGCGGTCAAGTCGACGACGGTCTTAATTCCTAGCGCCGCCAGGTCTTTATAGTCTTGCTCTGCGGGTTGCGCGCCGCGGTAGAAGCGCTCATCCATCTGTCCAAAATTCTTTATTTTGACAGTTGGATTCTTGTGGCTCGCTACCTCCTGAGCCTGGGAAGAGATCGTCAGCGCGAGAACCGCGAGAACCGCGCCACTGAAATTCCGAAAGGACTTTCCAGTTAACTGCACTTCAAATCTCCTATCACCGTCGCCGGATTTGGAATGTACCGGCCACAAAAGCCAATCCGGGTAAAGCCCCGAAATACTGAGCAGAGGTTAGCATTACCCAACCCGGAACTCAACCCCTTCAATCCAGGTTTCGGTGGCAATACGGTCCATAATCGCAAGTATCTGCTCGCAATTTTGCACCAATTAATGCCGGACCCCACAGTTTCAAAGTCTCTGTTCGCCGACTGTTTTCTCCCCTTGCCACCTCAGTTAGATGAAGTCACACCCAAACGCGTTGTTTTCAGCCCGGAAACAAACGAGGCCGCTGGACGACAAAGCGCACTAAAGCAGCGAGGCTTCAATCTGTTAACGATCATGTTTCTTCGGTAATGCTCCGTTAGATCCTAACAGAGCACTACCGTTTCTTCGCGGGGCCGGTGAATCCCGGACACGTGCTCTTCGGATTATCGGTGGTGGCTTTGCACTTATCTGTCGGCGTCACGCTGGCGAGTCCCAGCCTCGATTGCAAGTCCGTGAAAGGAAACCACGCGCTCGCGTCCGCAGAGGTGCATTGTGCCTTGTCGGTGTTCCTGCAAACGTCGATGGCGTAGATCGGATGAATCTCCCACAACGCCAGCCGTTTGAAATCTGCAGCATTGCGAATGGGATTGAATCCAGCTTGCCCCGCGCTGGTGCAAGCTACATGACTGCCGTCAAAGAATAACTGTCCCGTGATCTTCACCGGATGCGTTTTGAGAAAAGCCGTGTAGTCAGGCGAGTCGAACAAATCCCACGCGGCGGGCCGATAATGCGGAATGATCTCAGCCACGATCGTGCGGCACAATGAAGGTTCGTTTGGATCTTCGGCCAAAGTGATGTGAATGTCGTTGAAGGCGCAGCCAAGCAGGTTGCACTGCACGCTTTCGCCATTGCCTTTCGTCAGCGGCTCGTTCTT
>JBGPNE010000082.1:0-8237 GCA_041487335.1 Pyrinomonadaceae bacterium | reverse complement strand
CAACTAAGACGCAAAACTCACGAATCGGTTGTCTATATCGACCGCGATAGCGCACCGCGCATTATGCCCTCGGGCGAGGATTTCATTCTGGAAGACTTGCCTATCGGCACGCGTGTTCTCTATCCGAACCCGCCGATTAAAGGCCTCCCTAATCGCGAGGCTGCGATCAGGTATGCGCTCAATCATCCACATGGTTGCGATCCATTATTCGCGCAGCTTGAGCCCGGCATGCGTGTAACCGTAGCGGTAGATGATATCAGTCTGCCGCTGCCGCCAATGGCCACGCCGGACATTCGTCAAACCGTCCTGGAAATCGTTCTGGACATGCTGGCCGGCCACGGTGTTGATGATGTTCACATCGTGATTGCCAATTGCCTGCACCGTAAGATGACGGAGTGGGAAATGAAACGAATGGTTGGGTCCAGGATATTTGACGATTACTATCCCGATCGCTATTACAACCACGACGCCGAATGGACTGAAGGGCTGATCAAGATCGGTGAGACGAAGCACAAAGAACCGCTGGTTTTAAATCGCCGGGTCGCGGAAAGCGATCTCTTGATCTACGTCAATATCAATCTGTCCCCGATGGACGGCGGACACAAATCAGTGGCGGTTGGTCTGTGCGACTACGAGTCTCTGCGTGCCCATCACGAGCCGCAGACGATTCGGGATTCCGATAGCTACATGGATCCCGCACGATCCGAGCTCAATCGCAAATGCACCCGTCTCGGCAAGATCGTCGATGAGCACCTTAACGTCTTTCACATCGAGACAGCTATCAACAATCGCATGTACAAAGGCGACATGGATTTCTTGCTGAAGAATGAAGACGACTTCACGGCATTTGATCGCATGAAGTTTGAAGCCATGCGCTACACCATGAGCAAGCTGCCCCGACCGGCGCGCCGAAAACTATTACATTCGATGCCATCTCAGTACCAGATGATCGCCTGCCATGCGGGCAAGACCGAGCCGGTGCACGAAAAGATTATTGAGAAAGGCTTTGACCAGTATGCGATTCCTATCCGCGGCCAGTGTGACATTCTGATCACGGGTATTCCAGACATTTCGCCTTACAACGTCTATTCAATTCTGAATCCGCTTCTGGTTCAGGTGATGGGGCTCGGTTATCACTTCAATTTTTATAGGAAGAAACCGCTGCTCAAGAAGGGTGGCGTGCTCATTATCCATCACCCCTGCTATGACGAATTCGATCACAAATTCCATCCGAGCTATATCGAATTCTTCAATCGTCTCTTGCCAGAAACAAGGGATGCATTTGTGCTGCGCGAAAAGTATGAACGCGAGTTTGCCAACAATCCGAGCTATGTTGAGATGTACCGCCGCGGGAACGCCTATCATGGGGCACACCCGTTTTTCATGTGGTACTGGGGCGAGAACGGAAGGCAGCATGTGGGCAAAGTGATTGCTGCAGGCGCTGAGAACGCACACGTTCCGGCAATGCTTGGCTGGGAGCGCGCCGACAATCTTACGGAAGCGATCGCAATGGCCCGCAGCTACATGGGCAGCTCCGCTCAAATCACGATGCTGCACCAACCGATGATCGGCATTGCTGATATGGAATAGTTATGAAGTTATCGCCAACGGAAATCTACAAAGATCGCAAGATCTTTCTGATCGGCAGCACCGGGTTTCTGGGCAAAGTTACGACCAGCATGCTGCTGCACCGCTTTCCGAACATTGGTCGCGTGTATGTGACCGTGCGTGCGCGCTCGCAGGAAGAGTCCGAAGCGCGCTTCTGGAACAGTGTCATCACTGCCCCTCCATTTGATCCCTTGCGAGAGCGTTACGGCAGCGCTCTGGAAGGTTTCATTCGCGACAAAGTGGTCGTGCTTGGTGGAGACATCGGCGAAACGAATCTTGGTTACAGTGAAGAAGAAGTGCAACGAGTGGCCGACGATATCGACGTCATTATCAACAGCGCCGGCAACGTCACGTTCAATCCGACGCTCGAGAGCGCACTACGTACTAACGTCGTCGGCATTCAAAACCTGATCGCCATCGCCAAACGAATGAAACGGCCGGCGCTGGTTCACGTCTCCACGTGCTTCGTTGCCGGCAATCGCTCGGGTGCAGTTTGGGAGAGCGATCCGGTGATGGGATATTTCCCGCGCAAACATGAACTCGAAGGAGTTGAATTCTCCGTTGAGCAGGAAATTAGAGACTGCGCCAAACTGGCCGAGCGCGTAAAAGAAGAAGCTCGGGATGCAATGATGGTTGCGCGCTTCCGCGAGCTGGCACGCAAACGGCTGAATGAAGAAGAACGTAATGCGGCCGATCCGGATGCGTTGGGACTTGCAGTTGCGCGAGAACGAAAAGTTTGGACCCGCACGCGTCTGACAGAGCTGGGTGTCGAACGTTCCGCGTGGTGGGGTTGGCCAAACATTTACACCTACACGAAAGCTCTCGGTGAACAGCTCGTTGCCGCTGAGACTGCCATAGTCCGCAGCATCGTCAGGCCCAGCATTGTCGAATCTGCGCTCGCCTACCCGTTTCCAGGATGGAACGAAGGATTCACTACAACTGCGCCGATCATTTTCCTCGTGCTCAAGGGTCAAACACAGGTGCCCGCGAATGAAAAATTGATTCTCGATATCACGCCCGTGGATCAGGTCGCTTCCGTGATGCTCGCCGTTGCGGCTCAGGCATGTGTCGAGGAACCCCGCCTGGTCTATCAGGCCGCCACGGGCGATTCGAATCCCAACAACATGGAACGCATCATCGGTTTGGTTGCTCTCCACAAGCGGAAGCATTTTCAGGAAAAAGATAGTGGAATCAAGCTCGTCAACGAGATCGCAGCACGCATGGAACCCCGCGCTGTATCCACTTCAACTTTCGAAAGCACTTCGATTCCAATGCTCAACGCGGTGGCGAAAAAAGCTTCTTCTTTCCTCGACCGTGCACGTCCGCGTTGGGGCGGCGGCCGAGTAGTTGAAGTAATGGACCGCTTGCAGACGAGGGTCGATCGAGTTGAAGAGATCACTCGCGAGACTACTGAGGCATTTGAACTGTTCCGGCCATTCACGATTGAGAACGCTTACGTGTTTCGCTCAGACAATGTGCGTTCACTATTTGCCAGAATAAGAAGAGACGAGCAGTCGTTGTTGACGTGGTACCCGGAGAAGTTTGACTGGTACGACTACTGGATGAATATTCATCTGCCGGGTCTGAAGAAATGGGTCTTTCCAACGCTGGAAGAAGACATGCGCGCACAGCCGAAGCGCATCTACACTTACCGAGATCTGCTCGAACTCTTCGAGACTTCCACCAAACGACACGCCACCCGCGTGGCCATGCGCATCGAGCGCGACGGGCGCAAAGAGCAATATACCTACGCTGATCTGCGCGAACTGGCTACCCGGGCCGGCGCTTTTCTCGCCAGCGAAGGTATTAAGCCAGGCGACCGCGTCATGCTTGTTAGCCACAATGCGCCCGAGTGGGGCATGACCTACTTCGGGGTACTCAAAGCCGGAGCGAGCTGCATCCCTGTCGACCCGGAAAGCTCGACAGACGAGATCATCAACTTCGCAGATGCTGGCGATGCCGTGGCGATCATCCTGAGCAAGAAGCTAAGCCAGGAACATTCTGATCTTCGCCAGCGGCTAATAGACGGAGGCGTGCAGGCGCGCGTTTGGATATTCGACGATGTGTTCGCACTTCCAGATGAGCAGATCGAGGACCAGCGCATTGCGCTCTTGCCACAGCGTGTGCAAGCGCAGTCAGTAGCATCGCTGATCTTTACTTCTGGTACCACCGGCCGGCCGAAGGGCGTGCTGCTCTCGCATCGCAACTTTACCAGCATGGTTTCAATGCTCTCTTCGGTATTCGACATGTCCACCAGGGACGGCGTGCTTTCAGTTTTGCCACTCCATCACACGTTCGAGTTCTCGACCGGGTTTCTTACTCCGTTAAGCCGCGGCGCGCAGATCACTTATCTTCCCGAGCTAACCAGCGACGCGCTCGCACGCGCTATCAAGAATGGTCATGTGACCGGCATGGTCGGAGTGCCTGCGCTTTGGGAGCTGCTGCATCGCCGCATTAAGAATAAGTTTTATGAGCGCAGCGACTGGATTGGCAAGACCGCTGACATACTGATTCAAGCCAATGCCTGGCTGCGCGACAAAACACCACTCAACCTTGGTCCCATTGCCTTCTATCCAATTCACGAAGGACTCGGCGGACGTATTCGCTATTTCATCAGCGGTGGCTCAGCTCTCAGTGAAAAGATTCAAAAAGATTTCCAGGGTCTTGGCTTTACGATCCTCGAAGGCTACGGTCTGACCGAAGCGTCACCCGTGCTCACGGTCACTCGGCCCGAGAATCGGATGCTCACCGGCAGCGTGGGCAGACCCTTGCCTGGCGTGGAAGTACAAATAGCTGATCCCGACCCGAGCGGAGTTGGCGAAGTCATCGCCCGTGGTCCCAACGTAATGCTTGGCTATTACGCTGACGAAGAGGCGACGCGTAGCGCGCTTGTCGAGCGTTGGCTCTACACGGGCGACCTGGGAAAACTGGATGACGACGGCAACCTCTATCTGGTCGGCCGCTCGAAAGAGATCATCGTCGATACCAACGGCAAGAACGTCTATCCCGACGAGCTTGAAGAGCTGTATTCGACTTCATCTTACATCAAGGAACTGAGTATTGTTGGTTTGCCCGACGGCAGCGGCGAGAAAGTCGCGTGTCTTGTTGTTCCGGATGACGAGTATGACATTTCACTCTCTCGCTCCGAGTTGCGAAAGCGAGTCGAGGAACATTTTCGTGAAGTGTCGGCTTCCCTGCCTTACTACAAACGCGTGAAGGTCCTTCACTTCACCGATATAGAGTTGCCGAGAACGGCTACGCGCAAGGTCAAGCGCAGCGAAGTTATCGAGATCATGGAGACGCTGGAACAGAGTGAGAAGTCGGGCAAAGTCGCTTTCGGACGCGAGCCAGCTGATACTGATTCGCAATGGCTGGTGGGAATCGTCGCGTCCGTCAGCAACCGGCCACGCCAGGAGATCTCCCTTAATTCGCGTCTCGCTGATCTGGGATTTGATAGCTTAATGTTCGTCGAGCTGGCAACAGCAATTGAGAATGCCGGCGGCGCAATATCCGCCCCAGAACGATTCAACGAAGTGCAGGACCTGAGAGAACTGGTGAGCGTCGTCAGCAAGCGCTCTGCGAATGCCGCCAGTAGTGATGACTCTCAAACAGGCTTCGAAGAACGTCGCTCCGATGATGATGAGATCTATGTCCCATCCTTTGTCAAAGCTGTGGGCAATAAGGGTGCTGATATTCTGCAGTGGGTATTCTACGACCGATTTCTAAATACGCATTACGAAGGCCGTTCCAATATTCCAGTGCACACAAACTTCATCGTTGCGGCAAATCACTGCTCGCATCTCGACATGGGACTAACCAAAATGGCGCTGGGCGAGGCTGGCAAAGATTTGGTCGCGCTTGCTGCCGCAGATTATTTCTTCGACAACAAGTATAAGCGCGCGGTGATGGAAAACTTTACCAACCTGGTCCCGATGGAGCGAACTGGGTCACTCCGGCAATCGCTGCGCCACGCACGCTCTTTTCTCGATCGCGGTTACAACGCGCTGATCTTTCCCGAAGGCACGCGTTCAGTGAGTGGAGAGATGGCTGACTTCAAACCTGTGGTTGGTTATCTCGCCCTGGCATCGCGAATTGGCATCGTGCCGATTTATCTCCTGGGTACTTACGAAGCGATGCCCAAAGGCTCAAATATTATCAAGAGTCGTGAGATTGGTGCGCGCATCGGACGATATCTTTCGATTGAAGAGCTGGAAGACTTAACCAGGGGCAGGGCGCGTGCGGAGGCGTATCGCTTGATTGCCGCTCTGGTGAAACACGAAGTGGAAAATCTTCGCGATCGCAGCAAACGAGCATTCGATGCTAAAGGTTTGCGCAAGCAATGGAAGGCCGAGCGGCGCGCGCAGGTTGCGGAACGAGAGGATTCGAGCATCGGCGAGTTGGTAAGTTAGTGACGATGAGTGATGAGTAATCAGCGATGAGTCATGGAAACAATTGGTCTCACCCCAAAGGAGGAAATCATGGCCAAGAAAATCGAGCGCTTTGAGGATTTTATTGCGTGGCAGAAGGCACGCAAACTTACGTCTGACATCTACAAAGTTACTAATCAGGGAAAGTTTGCGAGAGATTTTGGGCTCAAAGATCAGATTCGCCGCGCTGCGGTATCCAGCATGTCGAATCTTGCAGAGGGATTTGAGCGCGGACGACCCTCAGAATTCCATCAGTTCCTTTCAGTGGCGAAAGCTTCCTGTGCAGAGCTGCGGGCGCAGCTCTATGTGGCGTTGGACGTCGGCTACTTAAGCACGGAAACATTCGGCACGTTGATGAGTCAAGCGACCGAAGTTGGACAGATACTCGGTGGACTCCGAGCATCAGTCGAGCGGCGACGCAACTCACTTGGAATTTAGGATCCCTTTACTCATCACTCATCACTCAGTACTCATTACTGTTCACGCTTTATGCCAAACTGATCACGCTTTATGACAACAACCGCGAAAAAGCGAACTGCCCGAATGACGCTCGCGGGTGGGTCGAAGCGCCGCGCTGCAATTGAGAAGCGTCCGCGCCCGACGACACTCGTCACTGGCGGCACCGGGTTTCTCGGCTCACACCTTGTTCATCAACTGGTTGAAGAGGGCACGAAAGACATTCGCGTGATGGCGACCTCCATTCCCGACTGGTTGGTCGATCTTGGGGTTGAAACATTCGCAGGTTCTATTACTAATGCCGCGGATGCTGCTCGTGCTGTTGACGGCATCAAGGAGATCCATCATCTCGCTGGAAAAGTATCGCGCGAGCGTGATCAAGCTCGCGAGATGTATGCCGTTCATGTCGAAGGCACACGCCTGTTATGCGATGCAGCTAAGGCTGCAGGCGTAAAGACGATCGTGCTCGCCTCGACAAGCGGGACGATTGCCGTTACCGAAGATGGCGACTTGGTACCCGACGAGTTGTATCCACCGCCGCTCGATATCATCTCCCGCTGGCCCTATTACGCCAGCAAACTGTATCAGGAGATGGCCGCGCTTGAACGTTTCAATGGCAAAGGTCTGCGGCTTGTCATCATGAATCCGAGTCTGCTGCTTGGACCGGGTGATGAACGTTTGAGTTCGACAAAAGTGATTCTCGATTTCATGGCACGCAAAATCAGAGCAAAGCCAACCGGTGGTCTCAGCTTCGTTGATGTCAGAGATGCCGCTCAGGCTTTTCGTGTGGCAATGAAGAAAGGCCGGCACGGTGAGCGCTATTTGCTCGGTGCAGCTAACTGGACCTTTGAAAGACTCTTCAGCCGGCTCGAACGCCTGACGAAGATCTCGGCTCCCAGGCTCGCTCTTCCTTCAAAGCTTGTGGTGGCAGGCTCAAAGCTCGTGGACTCACTCTTCAAGCAATGGGACCTCGCCTCTCCTGTCGAGCCCGGAGCAATCGAGATGGCCCAATACTTCTGGTATCTCAACTGCGCAAAGGCCGCGCGCGAACTCGGCTTCAAACCGCGCGACCCTGGTGAAACACTTCACGAAACGGCAGTTTACTTGCGTGAGAATTTTCTTGGTGGCGATGCTTTTCGGAAGTGAAACCTCGAATCTTCCTACGACCAACCCGCCCCGGCTCTTGTGGTAACCACTGCAACAGACCGTAACAAACTTCATACTGCTTACTACTTACTGCTTACTGCCTCCTGCTTACCGCTCACTTCTGACTTCTTATTTCCAAACGCATAGATTCGCCGCGTGGGATACTCAAACTCGTAGGGCTCTCGTTCAGCAATTCTCTCAACCTTAAGTCCGGCCGCTTCCAAATAACCTGCCATCTCATCACTCCTCATCAAGGTAACGTCGATTCTCCGCGAACTCATCGAGCAGTTTCCGGTCAAACGGCTTGCGCTTGAGCTCTTCAAAATACTCCTCCGCGTAAAGCCCCGCGACGCGATCGTAACTGGCTCTCAATTCTGACTGCGGCTCGCTCATTTGATTATTTATAATAGATGAGCCAGATTTCTTTCTGGGTGTCGTGATTCTTCCTCAACCATCGACGCCACTCTTCACGATTGGTCACGTAAAGAGTCTTGAGCATGGGATCTTTTTTACTGTTTTGCGGTTCAGAGTTCCGCGGTCACTACATTGGTGGCTCGATCTTGATGTTGGAATTGAAGTCAGAATACGTAACGCTGGTTT
>JBGPNE010000081.1:0-8323 GCA_041487335.1 Pyrinomonadaceae bacterium | reverse complement strand
TGGTTCATCGTAAGCGAGCGAGTCTTCGATCTCCACCGCCTTACGCAACAACTCGAGCGCCGTCTTGCTGTCGCCCTTTGCGGTGGCAATTCGTGCGCTCAGTACGTTTTCGGCTATGTTCAGGATCTTGCCGGCGGGGTTAAGTCCGAAAGCCGCCTCAGCCGGGATTCCCTTCACGGCGTTGAACAACGCATCGCGCTCGATCGCGGCCTTTTCGACGTTACCAATCGCTGCGTACGCCATCCCGCGAGCGAAATGCCAGACGGTATTTGTCAGGACCAGCGACGCATCGGGCTGGGGCAACGTGAGGATGTCATCCCATTTGCGGAAGCGCACCATTATCAGCATTGGTGTCGGCACAAAGCCTTCGGCCATGGGCATGTTTTTCACGGACGGACGGACATGCGCTTCGAGCTTTCGGGCAGCGTCGATAGAATCGGCGTAACGTCCGGCCATGCTGCTGGCGACTGCCAGAAAGTGCAGGTTGTGGCTGTAGTACATCAGGGGATAGACGCCTTGCAGGCCGCTCGTCTGCAGGTAAACGAGGTCGGCCGCAGCCGCATCGACATTGCTCCGTGCTGCCGATTCGTAATCACCCGTGCGCTCATAGATGTGCGCAGGCATGTGCACGATGTGTCCTGCCGCGGGCATCAGTTTGGCGAGCTTGGGCGCATAGGCGAGCGCCCGTTCGGGATTGGGCGACGCCTCGACGGCGTGAATGTAATAGTGAATCGCGCCCTCATGATTTGGATCCCGTCGCAGCACTGACTCGAGTACGGCTACGATCTCCTCGGTTCCTGCCGCTGGTTTGCCTTCCGCGGTCCATAGCTGCCACGGGTGCAGATCCATGGCGCTCTCCGCATAGAGCGTTGCCGCATCGAGATCATCGGGATAATGCTTGACCAGCTCGCCCATGGCATTCTTGTAATCGCCGGCAAGGGTTTTTAGATCGGCTTTTGGATCGGTCGAATAACGTTTTGCCAGCGCTGCGATGTAGCCCCGCTCGTTTTCGGGCGCTTTCGCCGCTAACGCCAGAGCTTTCTGCACCGCGTCGTAAGCGGCCTGCTCGCGAGCGGGATCGACATCGAGGTTGATGTTTGGACCAAGCGCGAGCGCAATTCCCCAGTAAGCCATTGCCATTTTAGGATCGAGCTCGGCCGCGCGCTTGAACGAGCGCACAGCTTCGTCGTGATTGAAAGCGTAAACGAAACTAAGACCCTGGTCGAAGAAGCTTTGTGCCTCGCTGTTACTGGTTGATACAGGATGATGGAGCGAGCCCAATCCGGTCAGCAAAGTAGCCGGCTTCTCCGCATCAGGCATCTTCATCGGATGATCGGCTTGTTGAGAATTGGCAACTGAAAAGGTTGTGAGTAGGAGAACAAGCATTAGCATTGAGTTTCCCATATGATTTCACTCCCCCGAAGGTTAAGTTTTATGATCGCACGGAATTGCCATCAGTCAGATTAGCCTACCGGTCAGCCAGCGTGTAGATCAGGGTGTTCGGGTTATAAGTCTTCCAGTCGAACCAGTAGTCTTCAAGCACGGCGATCCTCGCTAGCGTCTTTCCGATAGAAGGACCGGCTATGGCGGCTCCCGTAAAGTCCCACTCGCTGCCTGTTTCATCAATCAGACGCAACGGAGACGAGTTTGGTTTCAGGAAGAATTCGCGCTTGCGGCCGTCCACGGCCCTGTCGAAAGCCCGCACCGACTTGCCGTCATCGCCAAGAACTATGACCAGCGGCGTCCCGCCGACACTATCGATGATGGGATTCTGCTTCTGCAACGCTGTGAACGGATATGCTTTGACTGACCCCTTAATTGTAATACCTACAACCAGCGCGCGCTTGCCGAGGCTCTCGTCCTTCAACAGCGTCGCTACGGGTATGAGCTCCATGCGCTGTTCCCAGTCTGCAGTCTCGTATTCCTGTTTGGCGGCGATCCGCTCATTCGGACGCAGCACGCGACCCTGGGACTCTTCGCGCTTCCAGGTGGCAAATGTGAGCTCGTCGTGAAAGACCGGTTTGAGATGTTTCCCCTGCAACGGCCCAAAGATAGCTTCACCGGTTACCTGTTGCCACCACGAACCAGTCTCCTCGTCGCGCATGATGAAGTTCTGGTTATTGATGCCGGCCAGATGAAAGTGCAGCACGCGTCCATCTACTGTTGTCTCCCACACCAGACCGGTGTGACAGAGCGTTCAATAAGTTGCACAAATCGGCGTTCCTCCGACCACGTCCTGAACTACGTGATGATAGGCCATCAATCGCACCGGATAAGCCACGGCTTCATTGCTGATCTTTACGGCCAAAACCATGTCGGAATCACCGGCGAAGCTAGCCTCGTTTGCTTTCGCGTAAGCGCTGTTCCGAAGCGGATTGAACATCCATTCGAAATGGTTCTGCCGGGCAAACCACGCTGGCGGGATTGTTAGCAGAATAGCGATGACCAGCAAAGCCTTGCGCCACCAGCGTCGCGTCTTGGGCCAGAGCTGAATAACCAACGCTAGCGTAGCGAGGGTCGTCATGATGGTGACCAGAGGCGACCACCGCCGCAGCGTGTACGAAATCTCCAATGCTCGCTGTGTCTGCGGACGGAAAGGCAAGATCAGAAACGCAGGAATGAATACGATGATCAGCGATATAATGACAATCGTAAAGAGCAGCACCCAAGTTGCCCTGTGCCTACCAGAAGGCATTCTTACACTAGTTGTTTCCACAAGACATCCTCGCCTGCCACTCTCTGCCTATTTCGCAGCTAATTCTCGTTTGAGCTCGGCAAACGCCGCCTCCTCTAAGTCTATCCTCTCGTGGACAATTCGCTGGATCCATTTCTCGACACTGGTCTCATGGTGCAGGCGAGCGAAGAAGGCCGCGCGCGCTGCAAGCTCGGACGGCAAGGGAACATTAGGGCCCTTCCGCCTGCGAACTTTAACTGGCTTTTCCCAGGCTAAATCATCATCAGCTTGCGCCGTAACGACCTCATCGATCTCGTCTTCGGTCAGTCTCTTCATTCTCCTGCTCATATTGGCCATCACTCATTAACCTTCAGAACCGCCAAAAACGCCTCCTGGGGAATCTCCACCCGGCCGACCTTCTTCATGCGCTTCTTCCCTTCCTTCTGCTTTTCCAGCAGCTTGCGCTTGCGCGTGATGTCGCCGCCGTAGCATTTCGCAATCACGTTTTTGCCGAGCGCCTTCACAGTTTCGCGGGCGATTACCTTATTGCCGATGGCCGCCTGAATGGGGACTTCAAAAAGCTGGCGCGGAATCAACTGCTTCATCTTCTCCGTCAATAAGCGCCCTTTCGCTTGCGCGGTGCTGCGATGAAGAACCAGCGAGAGCGCATCGACTGGTTCACCGGCAACCATGACGTCGAGCTTTACGAGATCGCTCTCCCAGTAACCCGCGAAGTTGTAATCGAGTGAAGCATAACCGCGCGAAACAGACTTCAAGCGATCGTAAAAATCGAGCACGATCTCATTGAGGGGCAGCTCGTAGGTCAGCATCACGCGGTTTGAAGCGATATATTCAAACCCTTTTTGCACGCCACGCTTCTCTTCCAACAGTGGCAGAATGCCACCGAGATACTCATCCGGACTAAGAATCGTTGCCCGAATTACAGGCTCTTCAATTTTGACGATGCGACCAGGATCGGGCATCTTTGAAGGCGAATCGATCTGCAGCACCTGGGCGTCGGTAGTGGTCACAACATAGCGCACACTGGGCGCTGTGGTGATCAAAGCAAGATTGAACTCGCGTTCCAGTCGCTCCTGCACGATCTCCATGTGCAGCAGGCCGAGAAATCCACAGCGAAAACCAAATCCGAGTGCCGTTGATGACTCCGGCTCATAAAAGAAGGATGCGTCATTGAGGCGCAGCTTATCGAGGGCATCGCGTAGCTCTTCATATTGATTTGCGTCCACGGGATAGAGTCCCGCGAAAACCATCGGCTTGATCTCCTCAAAACCTGGAAACGGTTCCTTTGTGGGCCGGGCAGCCTCGGTAATCGTGTCGCCAATTTGGACGTCAGCGACAGCTTTAATTGAAGCGGTGAGGAAGCCGACTTCGCCAACTCCGAGCTCAGCAATCGGTGTGGGCCGAGGCCGATTGACGCCAATGGTTTCTACCTGATAATCCCGCTCGGTGTTGAAAAAGCGAATCTTCATTCCTGGCCGAATAGCTCCGTCAATCACGCGAAACAGAACGATCACGCCGCGATAGGAGTCGTACCATGAATCGAAGATGAGAGCTTTGAGGGGCGCGCGGGGATCGCCTTTTGGTGAGGGAACATCGCGCACAATCGCTTCCAGAACTTCGGGCACGCCCTCGCCGGTCTTCGCGCTGGTGAACAACGCGTTGTGCGTTTCCAGACCAATGAGGTGTTCGATCTGCTCGATCGCTTTTTCCGGCTCAGCTCCAGGCAGATCAATCTTGTTAATGACCGGGATCAACTCGAGATTATTGTCGATCGCGAGATAAGTATTGGCCAGCGTTTGCGCTTCTACACCTTGCGATGCGTCAACTACCAGCAACGCGCCCTCACAGGCGGAGAGCGATCGCGAAACTTCGTAGGAGAAATCGACGTGTCCCGGCGTGTCGATCAAATTCAAGACGTAAGCGTTACCGTCTTCCGCTTTGTAATCCAATCTTACTGCATGCGATTTTATCGTTATGCCGCGCTCGCGCTCGAGATCCATGTTATCGAGGACCTGCTCAGACATGTCGCGTCCGGTTACCGCGCCGGTCAATTCGAGCAGGCGATCCGCCAGCGTGGATTTGCCGTGATCGATATGGGCGATGATTGAGAAATTGCGAATGCGTTCGGGGTTCATTACGAGTTGGTCAGCTGTTAGTAGTCATTCTCTAACTCATCTTCTAAGATTGAGAGTTGATTCTGCGCCCAAGTTAAAAAGTTCAGGAACGGGTCTTCATCCACGTAACGCAACGCTCGAGATGAACATGCATTTTCTCAGCACTATCGTGGTGCATATCTCCATGGCCTGGCAGTACCCACTGAAAATCATAGTGCAAAAGCTTTCCCATCGAGCGCGTCTGCTCCGGCCATGAATACCAGGCAACACTACGGAAGGCCGTCAACGTCTCGCGTTGCGGAGACCAGGCCAAATGATCGCCGGTGAAGAGAAACTTGTTCTTGTAGAGCAAAAGCATGTGGCCGCGCGTGTGCCCCGGAGTTGGTATGGCGACAAGATCCTCGTCAAGCTGAACTTCTTGTTCACCCTGGACTATTTGCTCAACTCCAAGTCTTCGAGCCCCATCGTTCGCATGCATGATACGTTTGCAGCCAAACCTCCTGGCAAACAGTTCGTTGTAAGCAACGTCATCGCGGTGTGTCAGGAACATCCTCTGGATACCACCCATTGCATCGATCCGTTTTACAAGCTGCGTGGCAAATCGTGGCGAATCAATAAGGACATTGCCGCCTTTGTTCTCCGAACGCACAATCAAATAGCTCCAGGCGCCGAAACTCGCTTCCGAAGTGAACCCGCAGAAGTACACATTCTCGGCAATAAGCAAAGGAAACGCCTGGATGCCAATATGCCAGTCGTGCTTCTCGGTTGCTCCAATTGAGCCGGTGGGACAGGCGACGAGGGCCATCAATGCCCTTTTTGTCTCTGCTGCCGTTTTCGGTTGCTGGTAAACACTGCACTGCTGGCCGTGGTCACGAAACGTTGCAGGCGCAAGCTGGCTGCAGGTATCACAGTCAATGCAGGTCGAGTCGACAAAGAAATCACCCGAAACATTTTGCGGCAGTCGCTCAAGAAGATTCGCCATGATAACTAAACCCTCAATTCGGATAATGGAGCAATGAGACTCCCTATTCAAGTGGCGAATGCCTGGCGCGTAAAAGGCAGTCTAAGCAGAGCAAACTTGCCAGAGCGGCGAGGCGGCGATTAAGATTGCGCCTCCAGGGGTCTCGGGAACTTGTCACCAACTTTTCAGGAGAATACTAAATGCGTTCAACCAGAAACTTCTTCGTTGCGGCTTGCCTGCCCGTGCTGTTGGCAATATTGAGTGTTAGCGTCTTAGGGCAGGCAACAAGCACCACTCCCTCAGCCAACTCGGTCGAAATCTCGCCCTCAAATTTGAGCGTTGAAGTCGGCCAAAAAGTGCAGTTCACAGCCGTTGCGAAAGACGCATCAGGTAACCCGATTACAGAGAAGCCAAGTGTTTGGTTTGCGGCGCCTTTCGACCTCGCGAAAGCTGACGAAAACGGCACCGTAAGCTTTTATCAACCTGGAGAGGTAACGGTGGGCGCACTCATTGGCGGGAAGCCGGTGTTCACAAAGGTCATTGTCAAACCGGCCGCTGTTAAGATCATTGAAATCGATCCCATTACTGGACCTGTACTTGTCGGAGGAACACTAAAACTTAACGCAACAGCGCGAGTCTCAACAGGCGACCCTCGCCGAGACGTTCTTCTCGTGTGGTCTTCGGATAATCCCGCTGTCGCTACCGTGGATGCGGCGGGAGTAGTGACCGGAGTGGCCGCAGGCAAGGCAGCTTTGAAGGCCACTTCCGGCTCGGGAACTGGGACAGTTACAGTCAACGTTGTCAAAGCCTCTCTGCGCGAACTTTCGATCCAACCTCGAACTGCCAGCGGCCGAACAGGCGATGTGATCCATTTCAACCGATTGACGCAAGGATCGAGTGACAGTTATGCGCCGCGGTGGGCGGTGAGTGGGGATGGAGCCTCCATTGATTCTGACGGAGGATTTGTGGCCGAACGTCCCGGCAGTTACGTCGTAACCGCGAGTATCGGCGAAAAGTCGGCGACTGCGTCGGTTGTTGTCGCTCCGCGAAACGCCGAACGAGATATTAAGGTTGTGGGCCATACACTGCTCAAGGACGCACAGGGTGCTGAAGAGTGGATTATCGGAAACTACGCCTACTACTCAACAATATCAGACCACTTTTTGGTCTATGACATCTCCGATCCAGCTCATCCCAAATTAACTGATACGGTGAAAGTTGACGCGCGACTCGTAAATGACATCAGCACGACCGCTGATGGAAAGGTCCTGGTCATCTCACGCGAGGGAGCTTCGAATCGCAAAAACGGTATTGCTTTCTACGACACCTCAGACCCCGCCCATCCCAAACCGATTTCCGAATATACGGAGACAGTTACGGGCGGAGTGCACAGTGCTTTCGTTGACAGTCATTACGTCTATCTCACTGACGATGCCACTGGCTCGATGCGCGTAATAGACTTTGCTGATGTCAAGAACCCGAAAGAGGTAGCTCGCTGGCAGGTCGAAAGTCCTATTGTGAATACGGTTCGCACGGCGGAAGGAGAAGAAGTCGGCGGGCGCTATCTCCACGACCTGCAAGTCAAAGACGGCCTGGCCTACCTTGCCTACTGGAGAGATGGGCTCATCATTCTTGACGTGGGCAATGGAATCAAGGGTGGTAGTCCTGAAAAGCCCCAATTCGTAAGCCAGTTTCGGTTTAATCATAACGAGCTTTATGGAAACGGCTGGCTGGCCGGGACTCACTCTGTCTTTAGGTACAAGAACTATGTCTTTATTGGTGATGAGGTCTTTCCCGGCCTTTTCAACATAAGCTCGAAGCGGCGAATTCCTGTGCGAGGCATTGCCCACGTGATCGATGTTTCTGACATTCAACACCCGCGGAAGGTAGCAGAGTATTCCGTCCCGGAGGGTGGAGCTCATAACATGTGGGTCGATAATGACATCATGTATATGGGCTATTACAGTGGCGGCGGTCGCATCGTTGATGTTTCTGGAGAACTGCGTGGCGATCTTTATCGGCAGGGTCGTGAAATCGGAAGACTCTGGACAGGAGATCCGGAAGGCTATCGCGCGAATCTGCCTTTTACATGGGGCGCGCAACCACACAAAGATATGATCTTCTTCAATGACATCAACTCGGGTCTGTGGATTGTGAAAATTGGCGATCCTATTGATAAAGGCTCAACTACATCGCCCGGGCATTGAGTTTCGGCAGCTTGACTATGAGATCCGTTGCGACCGCAGCCCCGCTTTGTGGTCTTCTCCTGAACGTTGGACTCGCTCAAGTGGACTCAAAGCCTTCTCTCCAGCCCACAAAGCTGGAAGCGTTTGTCGGGCAGCCCACTGCACATATCACCTGGTCCAAGGAGGTCGGGCGACTCGAACACCCTGAAGCTCGCGCCGTTGTCACCGCCCTGATTGTTGAGAATCCGCAGCAACCGCCTCATAGCAGGCGTGGAATTCGAATCGAGCTGAGCAACCAGATGGCCAGAGATCAGATCTATATTGAGGACACTGAACTCGAAGCGGTCAAGAAGGCGCTGGACAAGAT
>JBGPNE010000080.1:0-8416 GCA_041487335.1 Pyrinomonadaceae bacterium | reverse complement strand
TCAGTTGCGCGGGCGCGCGGGCCGCCAGGGTGATCCCGGTTCGTCACGTTTCTTCCTGTCACTCGAAGATGATCTGATGCGGATTTTTGCGGGTGACAAGGTTAAGGCGCTGATGCAACGTCTCGGAATGGAGCAGGGTGTGGCAATCGAGTCGAAGATGGTTTCCAAACGCATTGAGTCGGCGCAAAAGTCGGTGGAAGGTCGTAACTTTGAGTCGCGCAAACACCTGCTTGAATACGACGACGTAATGAACAAGCAGCGGGAGACGATTTATGGCTTGCGACGCCAGTTGATGGAGGAACCCGACCAGCGCGAATATTTGATGGGCGATCCGCCGCAGTCCGGCGTTGCCTATGACCTGTTCTCCGATCTCACGAAGCGATATCTGAATCCAGACGTTGCCCCGGACGACTGGGACGTGGAGAACTACAAGCTCCAAATCAAGACCATCTATGATTTCGATGGGGATGCTGAACGCATTGACTTCCAGAACCTGACCTCCCAGGAGGTAGTGGACACAATCTGGGAGAAGCTCAAGGTTAAATATGCTGAGAAAGAACAACAGATCGGTGTTGAGGCGATGCGCACTTATGAGCGCATCATCATGCTCAACATAATCGACGCGCAATGGAAGGATCACCTGCTGTCGCTGGACCACCTGAAACAGGGAATCGGCCTCGTCGGCTACGGCCAGAAGGATCCGCTTGTCGAATACAAAAAGCAGAGCTTCGATCTCTTCCAGGAGATGCTCGATCGCATTGACACAACAACGATCCGATCACTGTTCAATCTTCAAATTGTAACCGAGCAACCACCCGAGGCGCTTCGTCAACGACGTCTGCCGCGCCGTTCGACCTCCTTGACTTTCACGGGGCCAAATCAGGGCGCCGCGGGTGCGGGCGAGGAAGCAGGCAGGGTAAAGACAGTTGTTCGTGACCAGCCTAAAGTTGGCCGCAATGAGCCCTGCCCCTGCGGCTCGGGAAAGAAATACAAGAAGTGTCACGGTGCTGCGGTGTAGTAAAGCAAATTGACGAGCAAGAATCCCGCAATGTTCAAGTCTCATATTGGTTCGACACTTATCTGCGCAACGATTCTCTCAACGGCCTCAATCTGCGGTTCGGCGAATACGCTTCCTGCTCAAGCTCCTGATGACCCACGGGCACGCGGAATCGGGCTTTATGAGAAAGGGGACGACCCGGAAGCTACCAATCTATACTAAGGACGCGTCCTTCTTTAAGCTAATCCTACTAGGACATGGTCTTCTTCCGTGAGTACCACTTCATCAACTAACCCTGTCGTCGAGGCGATCATCACCGGCACAGCTCCACAGCCGGCGCGACTGGCTGCGGCGCGCGGTCTATTACCACTTCCCCAGTCTGATCTTCTTGAAGTGCTGGTGGCGCTTTGCGGCTCTGAAGATCCCGAACTTTCTGAAGCCGCCCAATCAACTCTACAGGCCCAGGACAAAAACGATCTTTTGATTGCGGCTAAGGCTGGGGATACCGAGCCTGCGGTTCTTACCTACCTTGCGACCAGCCGTCTTGCTGACCCAGCGGTCCATGAAGCAGCAATTCTCAACGCACAAACTCCGGACGAAGCGATTGTTTCACTCGCCAATAACACTAGTGATGGTTTGCTTATTGAGTTAATAGCAGTCAACCAGCAGCGCCTGATTCGCACACCTGCAATCATCGACGCTATTCTGCAAAATCCCGCTCGCACTCCTGAAGCAGAACGCCGGGCACGAGAAACGCACCGCGAGTTTTTTGAGAAAGAACGCGGTGCACGACAGATTTCCGAGGAGCTCAGAGCGCACGGGAAAACTGCTGCCGCTGAATTCTTTGAAACTGCCGAGCTGACCACTGCAACGGGTGAACTCAGTTTCGAAGATGCCTGGATCATTGCGCAGCACATCGAAGTTTCAGATGCCGACATCGACGATTCATGGTTACCTTCCGAGCGCTATCAGGAGCTAAGCACGGAAAGCATCGCAGAACACGCCGCCGCCGTGCAGCGCATTATCGACCACGAGCGAAGGGAAACCGGCGATGTTCCTGCCGAGCGAGTCTCGCTAATCCGCCGCATTATGTTCATGAATGCCAGGGACCGCATGAAGCTGGCTATGAAAGGTGATCGCGAAGCGCGCAGCATATTGATCCGAGACTCAAATAGAGTGGTAGCAGCCGCTGTTATCCATAATCCTCGTATTATGGACCAGGAGATTGAGAATATCGCCGCCATGCGGACGGTGAGCGATGAGGTGCTCCGCCTGATCGCCGTGAATCGGGCCTGGGCTCGTTCGTATCCCATCATTCACAATCTTGTTCGCAATCCACGTTCGCCAATTCCCACCGTAATAGGCATACTTCCTCGCATTCACAGTAAGGATCTGCAGCAGCTAACCCGGAACCGTAATGTCTCAGCGGCCGTACGTCGTCAGGCCCTGCGGCTCTCAGAGGCTCGCGCCGGTAAATAATCGAAAGTGGGCTATACATGTATATCGTTCAATGAAAGTCGGGGCCGGGCGATCTGTGCCAAAAATCCCTGGAATTTACAGTGCACGGCCAGTAGATGTCACAGAAGTTTGGTGAATTTATTAACACTGTGCTTGACAGGTCACGAAGGCTCCGTATAATTTCACACAGACTAGGCAGCTCATAGAGCTTGGGAGTTTTTTGTTTGACTCTCAGGTAGACCGATGAGCGGGGTGCAAGCAACAAGGAACGCGGTCTTAATTCTTTATCGAGCCCGAGGCTTTATCTCACCCGCATCGTCCACCGCCTGGAACGGGGTGGCCGTAAATGACGCTTCCGTTTTTTTGCCACCACCACCATTGATTTACCCGACCCTGCCCGAAAAGTTTTTGCCCCGCGAATCACATGACTTGCGGGGCCCTCTCTTTTTTTACCCACCTTGAAACAATAGTTCAGATAGAGATGGCCTCCGAAGCTGCAGTTACGTCTTCTTGCGATCCCAACTCCTCAACTGCGGTCGCTACTCCGATCTTTGCTGTCGTTAAGCCAGCCATCTCGGCGAAAAGTTGTTCGTATTGATCCACAACCCTCTCCCAATCGTAATGCCGCTTAACGCGAAGTTGGGCACGGTGGCGATAACCGTGAACAAGCGAACCGTCACGCAACACGCGCTGGAGCTTTTCAACCAGATCGGCCTCGTCAGCATAAGTGATTCCCGCATCGCTGACCACTTCAATGTTTTCCGGAGTGGCGAGCGTCAAAACGCAATTACCATAGCCCATAGCTTCCAGCAGGGCAGGATGTGTTCCCCCAACTTCAGTTGCATGAACGTAGCAATAGGCATTCTGCTGGAGAGCCCGATAGTCCTGTCCGAAAACGAATCCAGTGAATACGATTCTCTTATCACCGCGGGCGCGCGCCTTTAAATCGTTGATGTAATCGTGCGCGTAAGGCGCATCGCCGACAATTAGTAACCTATAGGCCGTCCTGACCTTCTTGAACGCCTCTATTACGAGATGCGCGTTGTTTTCCGGTTCAAGCCGCGAGACGTAAAGAACGTATCGATTTGGTTCCACTCGCCACCGCCTAACGGTGTCGCGATCCGGTCGCCGTTCGACCTCCGATCCGTACGCAATCATCGTTGATGCAGCGCCATAGCGAGCAATGTAATAATCGTGGATTACCTGGGCATCGGTTATCGTGACATTGGGGAGGATCGTGGACAACCGTTCGGCGAGCAAATAGTAATGCCTGCCGAGCCAGTTCCACTTTTTGCGCTTGTGTTCGAGGCCGTCGACGTTGATCGCGACAGGCGTTCCCGTGAGCCTGAGTATAGGTGCGAACGGAGCGTTCCCGGCGTTGCAGATGAGGGCCGCGTCGAATCGCGAGGGTACTGCATGTACGGCAGAAATGAAAGCGTGAATGACTGTATCTAGATACTTATGTCGGATCGTCGGCAGCACTCTTAAGCTGACGCCGTGGTATTCAAGCTGGCGTGGTGAAACATAATGCGCACGGCAATACACCGTGACCTCATGACCGCGGGCGACAAGTCTGGTCGAGAGGTGTTCCGCAAAAGTTTCAAACCCGCCGTAGCTTGCTGGTACGCCACGGGTTCCAAGAATGGCTATGCGCATAAAGCCTGAAGAAATCAACCCCCGCTTTTTGGTCTAAGTCACTGCCCTTTGTTCAGCCGACCCGTCGGCACCAACAGCATTCCTGTAAACCTCAAGAGTTTGACGCGCAGTCTCCCGCCAATTAAAGATTCGGGCCCGTTCCAAGCCTTTGACGCGGAGTTCAGATCGAAAGTTTGAGTCAGTAATTAGTTTCTCAATTGCGGAAGCAATGGCGTCAATATTGAATGGATCGACGAGCAAACCGGCGTCTCCAACCACTTCAGGTAGGCTGGTCCTGTTTCCGGCGATCACTGGCGCTCCACATTTCATTGCTTCGAGCGGTGGCAAGCCAAACCCTTCGAAATACGAAGGGTAAACGAAACAGAGCGCTCCTGTATACAGCGCCGGCAGATCAGCTTCTGGTACATACCCGGTGAGAATTACCGAATCGCTGACGCCGAGATCCTCAATAGTGCGGAGTGTTTCATGGTAAAGCCAGGCACATTTGCCAACAAGGACGAGTTGAGGGAGGTTACCCTCTGGCAGCACGCGGCGCAAGCGCGCGTAAGCAGCGATCAGACGTGCCAGATTCTTGCGCGGCTGAATCGAGCCGACTGACAGGATGTAGTCCTTTCCTATGCCATAAGTATGTCTTACGCGTTGAAGTTCTTTTTCGTCGTTGACTGGTCCAAAGTGGGCCGGCGCGGCCAATGGAATAACGGTTACCATTTCGGGAGAGACGCCGTAGGTTGAGATTATGTCGCCGCGAGCGTGCTCCGAGAGGGCAACCAGTTGCGAGGCCTTACGAGCCGAGTGGCGGACGGTCAAACGAAGCTGCGTCCGGCTCCGCCGATTGAAGGTTTCCGGCAGGTGCTCAAAGGATAGGTCGTGAATGCTAACTACGACCGGACAGGGGGCAAAAGGCGGCGCGGTAAACTGCACGTGCAGAACGTCCACGGGGTTTCTTCGTAGCTCGGTGCTGAGCGTTAGTGGAATGCGGATGATGGGTGTGTGTGGCATCGTGCTGCGAACGAAAAAGTTGGGCCACCTGTTGCGGAAGCGTTCCACGGCCTCGCTTTGGGTCACATAAAGAGTGTACTGGTTGACGGAATCAATCTCAGCCAGCGCTTCGATCAGATGCGTCGCATAGCTCTCGTTCCCGGCAAGCCCAGTCCCAACAGAGTGGGCGTCAATCGCGATACGCAAGTTCTGCTGCTCCAGTAGATCAAAGTTAACAAGACAGAATGGCGACGAAGTCTAATTCAAGAAATTGGGGCGGAATATAGTAAGGACCAGCTGGGGCTCAAGATTTCGAACTGGGCCGTAAATTCTGGAAGCAGCGTTCTTTCGGGCCGAGAAGTTCTCACGGTCGGTCGCTGCTTCGGGCTATTTCTTTCCGGCCGCTGATGATTTTGAATCACCACTCGGTTGGCCGCGGGTGTCACGTTCGCGAATACGTGCCGCTTTACCACGCAACTCCCGCAGGTAGTAAAGCTTTGCTCGCCGTACGCGACCCTTCTTTACGAGATCGATGTGGTCGATGATCGTACCGTGAAGCGGGAAGATTCTCTCAACACCGACGCCGAAGCTTGTTTTCCGCACAGTAACTGTTTCTCGGGCACCCCCGTGTTTGCGAGCAATGACTACACCTTCGAACGCCTGCAGGCGCTCCTTTGTCTCTGATTCCTTAATCCGAACGTGCACGCGCACAGTATCACCCGCTTGAAAATGAGGAATATTTGTGCGCAGTTGCGTCTTCTCAATACTATCTAATCGGTTCATCTTATCACTCCCAGTACCTATATTTGCTATTTGGATTTTGATTTGCAATTAGGAAACTTTTTCGCCATTGCCTGCAAATCTCAATCCAAAATCCAAAAGAGCCAAAAGGAAAAATCATTTGAGCAGATCCGGACGATTACGCTCGGTCTTCTTCAGGGCTGCCTTGCGACGCCAGCGGGCAATCTCAGCATGATTGCCGGTCAACAACACGTCCGGGACACGCATCTCGCGAAATTCCGGCGGCCTGGTATACTGCGGATAATCCAGCAAATCTTCAGAGAAAGATTCGTGCGTGGCTGATGTTTCACTACCCAAAGCACCGGGCAACAAACGCACCACCGCGTCGATTACCACTACGGCCGCAGGCTCGCCTCCAGACAGAACGTAATCGCCGATCGAGATTTCATCCGTCGCCAGCGCTTCAGCAACGCGTTCGTCGACGCCCTCGTAACGCCCACAAAGCAGTATGACCTGCGACGTGTTCTTTGAAAGATCTTGCGCCAGTGCCTGTGTTAATACTCGGCCCTGCGCTGATAGAAGCACCACACGCGTTTCAGACCCGTAATCTTCACGGCGGTTGCATCCGCTGAGAGCGGCCACGGCTGCAAAGATTGGTTCGGGCTTGAATACCATCCCGTCACCACCGCCAAAAGGACGATCGTCGACAACGTGATGTTTGTCGCTCGTCCAGTTTCGGAGATCGTGCGCTATCGTCTCAACTAGTCCGGCCGCGCGAGCCCTTCGGATAATCCCATAATCAAACGCCTCGCGAAAAAACTCCGGGAAGATGGTAATGATGTCGAAGCGCAGCACGGTACAATTTCAACAACCTACAATTCCAATAGTCCTTCTGGCGGATCGATCTGGATCCTCTTTCGCGTAATATCAATCTTGACAACAATCGACTGGGCCATCGGAATCAGGTAATCGTGTCCCTCGTCATCCTGGATCACAAGGACCTCCACGCCGCCGGTTTTCATGACCTCGCGCACATTGCCGATAAGCCTGCCTGCGACGGTTTCAACAAGACACCCTTCCAACTCCCAGTCATAAAAATGATTCGCAGCAAGTTGGACGCGCTCCGCTTCAGGAACAGCAAATTCATACCCAATAAGCGTGCTTGCCGATTCAATACTGTCATAGCCAGCGAGCTTGAGCACGACACGCTCTTTTTGAAACCAGTGATTCTCGAGCGCGACTGGCTTGCGTTCTCCATTGGGAGCGACAGCCAGCAAACGAGAGATGTTTTCGAACCTTTCCGGAAAATCTGTCAAAAGGTCGGCGACGATCTCGCCTTTCAGGCCTCTCAGCCTCACCGCGCGAGCCACCGCAATCAAAGGCTCCGCGCGCTCTTGCCCTTGCTCGTTCATTCCGCAATTTCAAGCACGAAGCGATGCTTCTTCTTTATGCTTACCGCGTGGGCCAGCAAACGCAATGCGCGGACGGTTCTCCCCTGTTTCCCAATAACCTTTCCCATGTCGTCCGGAGAAACCCGTATTTCGATGAGGGTCGCACCGTCGCCGTCGATCTCACGCACGTCTACCGACTCAACATCGTCAACCAATGCCTTCACGATCATCTCGACGGTTTCTCGCATTTCGATTAGGACCACACGGACCCCCGGGTTCAGGCCACCGGTTGTTCTTTAGTGTTCGCTTTGATTAATCGACTTACGGTATCGGTCGGTTGGGCGCCCTTTTCGATCCAGTAGCGAACACGAACCATGTTCAACTTGATCTCAGCCGGCTGACGCGTCGGGTTATATATGCCGAGGTTTTCGAGACAGGCGCCATGACGCTTTGATTGTTTTTCCTTCACAACAATTCGGTATGAAGGTCTCTTCTTCGCGCCTGTGCGCATCAATCTAATTGCTAACAAATCGCTACCTCCGGTAAGTTACAGCTGATGGGGGTAATAGGTGATAAAGGATAGAGGGAAGCAGACTCCCATTACCAATCACCTTTCACTTTCTTCTCTTTTTCCGTTTCTTCTTCATTTTTTTTCTTGTCGGGCCTGCGGGCAAAGGCGGCGGATCGTCTCCGTGGCCGTCTAGTCCGCTCATATCCGGCATACCAGCAATCCTTCTCATCATCTTGCCCTTTAGGCCGCTTCCACCAAACAGTCCTGAGCCCGACAGCTGGCGCATCATCTGGCGCATCTCGGTATACTGCTTGATCAGTTGGTTCACCTCGGCGACCGTCGTGCCTGATCCACGTGCGATTCTGCGGCGCCGATTAGCGTTCAGAATCTTCTGATCTGAGCGTTCTTCCCGAGTCATCGAGTCGATGATCGACTCGGTGCGCTTCAGCTCTCCCTCCATTAGCTTCGTTTGCTCTTCATTCAACTGCGGCATGCCGATGCCACCGAGTAGCTGATCGGGCAGCAGTTTCATGATCTTCGAGAAAGAGCCAAGCTTCTTAACCTGACTAAGCTGCGAACGAAAATCGTCCAGGGTGAACTCGTTCTTCTGAAGCTTCTTTAACTGCTCTTCGGCCTCTGACTGATCGACGTTCGCCTGAACCTCTTCGATGAGCGACAAAACGT
>JBGPNE010000079.1:0-8416 GCA_041487335.1 Pyrinomonadaceae bacterium | reverse complement strand
TGAATCACCGCGCACTCTTAGTGCAAATGTGCGTCCCCGACCGATCATGTCACGTGGCGCAGAAACAGTGTCATGGGTAAGAATTGCTTCTATCGGTTGACCGGCGGCGACAATTCCCAGCAGAGGAATTTCGTAATCGTCGCTGGTTGTTTCTTGCTGCACAATTTCAATTCCCCGGCTGACGTTTGGAATCCGCTTGATGAGTCCCTCACGATCTAGAGCTGACAGAATGCTGTGCACACTCGCCGATGAACTCATCTTGAACTGCTTCCCGATTTCAGCAATAGTGGGCGGCTGCTTGTGTGCCCCGATGAAGCGAGAAATGAACTCATAGACCTGCCTCTGCCGCGGCGTTACCGGCATATTCGCCTCCTCTCTTGTCTTCAATACAAAAGGTATGATAGATTTTCGTCGTTAGCCGAAAATCCAGCGAATATTGTCGAATAAAAAGAGACGGGCGTCAAGATAAATCATGCGAGCTGCATTTTCAAAGGCTGAGATTGAATCAGAAATTGCCAGTCGCTTCGGCACAGCCTTCAAACGGCGTGAGAAATCGCCTGGGGAAGGAATGTCTACGGGCATTCCGGAAGTCGATTCTCTTACCGGAGGACTTCCGCGCGGAGCAATCACGGAGATCTTTGGACCTGCATCTTCGGGTCGCACGACTTTCATGCTTTCGACGCTGGCCTATGCCACAAACCACGAGGAAGTGTGTGCGTTAGTAGACGCAAGCGACGTTTTGGATCCCGCATCAGCCACAGATGCCAGCGTAGTTTTAGATCAACTGCTCTGGATACGTTGCGCCTCCAATGTTGAACATGCATTTAAAGCTACTGATCTACTATTGCAAGGTGGAGGCTTTGGATTGATTGTGCTGGATATCGGCGACGTGCCTCCGCGCGACGCTCGCCGAATCATCTCGTCGTGGTGGTATCGTTTCCGCCGGATAGTGGAAACCACTCCCACTGCTTTTGTCGTAATCGCTCAAGACTCGTGCGTGCGCTCTTGTGCGTCGCTGACTTTAGAAATGAAAAGAAATGCCGACGTTTGGTCAGCGGTCAGCAATCCCTTGTCATTGCCTGATTCCTCGTATGAGACCCATTCTTCTCGAGATTCATCTCCGATTAACTTCCTGTCACCTGTCACCCGACACCTGTCACCAGCAATCTATCAGCCTTCCAAGAATCATTTACAAACTACTCATTCAAACCTGCTGATTGGCATGCAACTCCGGGTTGAGCGCCAGAAGCCAGTTCATCCAGGAACACAACAGATACAGTTCGCCGCCAGAGCTTTTCACTGAACTACACTCTAGAAACCTACTAACGAGCAAAGTCCAGCCACTTAGCTGCCGCCTTGACAGCATTCGGTAATTTTCGTTAATCTTCGTATCTCGTTCGCCTTCCAGGTGATCGCTATAAGACAATCCCCACAGGTGAAACATGTTTGCATGCATTTACGGCCAAAAAATCCCCAATGGAATGACATTGGTGGACTTTGCCTACGGGTTTTCGCCTTTGGTGGAAGATACGGCAGTGGATACAGTAGTTATTGACATAGAAGGATGCGAACTGCTGTTTGGCTCGGCTTATGAACTGGCGAATGAAATAGCAAACCGCGCGACTAAATCCAGAAAAGCTAGTGGGCTGGGATGTAGAGTCAACGTTGCCGTTGCTTCAAATCCTGATGCGGCGATACACGCAGCGAGATTGTTTGAGGGGGTGACCTTTATTTCTCCCGGAGAAGAACTCACCTGCCTGGGCGAGTTGCCGGTCGAAGCACTTTGTCCTGAACTAAGTCCTAAGTCCAAAGTCCAAAGTCCAACGCCGAATAAAAAAACATCGGACATTGGATATTGGGCGTTGGACCAACAGACACAAGAGATTCTCGAAACATTAAAGCTGTGGGGCGTCCGCACCTTTCGCGATTTTGCGGCATTACCAACAGCGGGTGTCTCAGAGCGTTTGGGACAAGAAGGAGTAAAACTGCAACAGCTCGCCGCAGGAAAAACTGAGCGCCACTTAAAACTCAAACAACCTGCACCTGTTTTCGAAAACTCGATCGAGCTTGAACATCCGCTTGCGGAACTTGAGCCGCTTTCTTTCATTTTTGCGCGCCTGCTCAATCAGCTTTGTGCAAGTCTGAACGCCTATGCACTCGCGACCAATGAGTTGCGTGTGCAGATGAAGCTGGAAGATCAAACCTCACACGAACGGAAGCTGAATCTTCCTTACCCGATGCACGACCACAAAGTTTTTCTTAAGTTGTTGCTGCTCGACACGGAAATGCATCTACCGCAAGCGGCAGTCATCGCAGTATCGATTGCTTGCGAACCGGTAAAGCCGCGTGTGCTTCAAAACGGACTGTTTATTCCCCTGGCGCCTGAGCCTGAAAAGCTGGAGCTGACATTAGCGAGGCTCGCAAAGCTAGTTGGTCCAGACAACATCGGTTCGCCTGAGTTGGTTGGCACGCATCGACCAGGTGCATTTCGGGTAAAGAGATTTGTGGTGAACACAGCTCAAGGCAAAAAGAGATATGCAGGCAAGACGGCACCCCAGCGAGTATGGCACCCGCGCTGCCCCCCTGGCGACCCCGGGATGCCTGTGCTATCAGGAAGGCTCGCGCTTCCAGAATTTGGGTTTAGAGTTTTTCGGCCGCCGTTGGGGGCGATGGTGCAGGCTGACAGAGGCTACCCGACGCAGATTAGCGCTTGGGGAGGGAATCGCAGCGTTTATGGAAAAGTTGCGCGCCTTTCTGGTCCGTGGCGAACAACGGGTGATTGGTGGCGCAATGATCGTTGGGCCAGAGACGAGTGGGACGTGGCCGTTGAAAGTCGAACAGGATCGTCGAATCTGGGCGGGCACACCGGTCCGGCCCTACAAGTGCTCTATCGTATTTATCGCGAATTGCGTAATGGGTCGTGGTTTGTCGAAGGGATTTATGATTGAGTGATTACGTTGAATTACATGCAAGATCAGCATTCAGCTTTTTGGAAGGGGCTTCGGTGCCTGAAGAGTTGATAGCTGCGTGCCTCGAGTTGGAAATGCCGGCAATGGCTTTGCTGGATCGAGATGGTGTATATGGCTCGCCGCGGTTTCATTTGGCGGCAAAGAAGAATGGAATCAAGGCGCATATTGGGGCGGAGATTACCGTCCAATGGCCGATGTCCAATGTCCAATTTCAAAAAACGGACTTCGGACTTGGGACTTCGGACTTGGGACAAACACACTCCCGCGTTCAGAAACAAGTCGTAACTATCCCTTTGCTGGTCCGTAATCGTACTGGCTATCAGAACCTTTGTCGTTTAATCACTTTGATGAAGTTGCGTGTGCCGAAGCATGCAAAGCCAGGTGAATGTGCAGTGACTCCTGCGGAGCTGGCGTCGCATGCGGAAGGGTTAGTTTGTTTGACAGGTGGAGCTGACGGACCGCTGCGATTCAATAACCGCAGAGACGCAGAGAACGCGGAGCAGCCGCGGAGAGTTGCGGAATGGCTTGTTGATGTTTTTGGTAAAGGAAATATCTATGCAGAGCTGCAGCGTCATTTTAATCGCGAAGAAGAGGCACGCAATCAAGCTATCGTTGAAATTGCTCGGCGCTTCGGACTTCCTTTACTCGCCACGAACGGCGTATGCCAAGCCACTCCGCGAGAGCGCGAAGTTGCCGACGTGTTTGCCTGCATCAGAAATCACGTCAAATTGGAAACTGCCGGCCGTTTGCTCGCCAAGAATTCCGAGCAATATCTAAAACCGGCAAAGACGATGACAAAGCTCTTTGCCGACCTGCCTGAAGCAATCGCCAGCACACTCGAGCTTTCCTCCCGATTGGAATTTACGCTTGAAGATCTCGGCTACCAGTTTCCGAAATATCCCGTCCCATCCGGCGAGACGATGATGTCGTTTCTACGTAAGCGAACTGAAGAAGGTGGCCGGCTACGTTACACAGGCCAGAACGGTGCGCCGGCATACGAGCACGCCCGGCCGCAGATCGAACGCGAACTGGCGTTGATCGGAAAGCTCAAACTTGAAGGTTACTTCCTGATCGTTTGGGACATCGTCCAGTTTTGTAAGCAACGCGGGATTTTGATCCAAGGACGCGGGTCGGCGGCAAACAGTGCGGTCTGTTACTCGCTGGGAATTACCGCCGTTGATCCAGTGGGCATGGAGCTATTGTTCGAGCGTTTTCTTTCCGAGGAACGCGGCGAATGGCCGGACATCGATCTCGATCTACCAAGCGGCGACCAGCGCGAGCGCGCTATTCAATATGTTTATGAGCGCTACGGACAACTCGGCGCCGCTATGACGGCAAACGTCATCACTTATCGTGGCCGATCGGCGGCACGTGAAGTTGGCAAAGTTCTCGGCTTTGACGATGAAACACTCGGGCGTGTATCCGGTCTGGTACACACGTGGGAATGGAAAGATCCAAAGGATTCAACCGAGCGGCAGTTTCGGGAGGCGGGGCTGGATCTTCGGGATCCGAAAATCAAAAAGTTCTTTCAGCTTTATCAATCTGTGCAGGATCTGCCACGACATCTGGGCCAGCACTCTGGTGGCATGGTTATTTGCCAGGGGCAACTCGATGCGGTTGTACCGCTTGAGCCGGCCGCAATGCCTGGTCGCGTTGTGGTGCAATGGGACAAAGAGGATTGTGCTGACCTGGGTCTAATTAAAGTCGACCTGCTGGGCTTGGGCATGATGGCGGTGCTGGAGGATTCGATCCAATTGATACGCGACTCGTATGGAGAAGAGGTTGATCTCGCTCATCTTCCTCAAGATGACCCGACAGTTTATGCCGCACTGCAGAAGGCCGACACCATTGGTATGTTTCAAGTTGAAAGTCGCGCCCAGATGTCTTGTCTTCCGCGCCTACGTCCGCAAAGGTTTTACGATATCGTCGTTCAGGTTGCGATCATCCGTCCTGGGCCAATAGTCGGTAACATGGTTCACCCTTATCTAAAGCGCCGCCAAGGTCGCGAGCGCGTCACTTATCCGCATCCCTCGCTCACACCTGTGTTGAAGCGAACGTTGGGTGTGCCTCTTTTCCAGGAACAGTTACTCAAAATGGCCATGATCTGTGCGGGATTTTCCGGCGGCGAAGCAGAAGAACTGCGACGCGCTTTTGGGTTCAAACGATCGGAAGCGCGGATGAGGGAAGTTGAAGTAAAACTGCGGCGTGGCATGGAAGGCAATGGCATTTCCGGCAAAGCCCAGGATGAGATCGTGCAGTCGATCACCTCATTCGCGCTTTATGGTTTTCCTGAATCACACGCTGCAAGTTTTGCGTTGATTGCTTACGCCAGTGCTTATCTCAAGTGTCATTATCCAGCGGCCTTCACCGCCGCGATCTTGAACAATCAGCCGATGGGTTTCTATCAGCCGTTTACGATCATCAAGGATGCGCAGCGGCACGGCTTAAAGGTGAAGCCCGTTGATGTGATGTACTCGGATTGGTTGTGCACAATTGAGGAAGAGGTGTCAGATACCAAATGCCGGGTGTCGAAAGTGTGTGGTGAGGAGAAGACGGAACTGGCGTCCAACATCCGGCAGTCGACATCCGGCATCCGACACCTGGTGCTTCGCCTCGGTTTGAGATATGTGAAGGGCCTGTGCGAAGAAGCAAGCCGAGCTATTGTCCGCGAGCGCGCTAAATCGCCGTTCATTGGTATTGATGATCTACGCAATCGCGTGCCTGAGTTACGGAAGAATGAACTGAGGAAGCTGGCTGCTGTGGGCGCGTTGAATTTTATTCAGGCTGATGCGAGATCCAGGGCCGTTTGCCGTAGAGGCGCAGGGAACATACAGGTTAGACAGAGGAAGGACAAGTCCTCTGAGAGTCCTCAGCGCTCCCTGCGTCTTGGCGGTGACCAAGATACGGATGAGACGTACGCACTCCCGGCAGGGGCGACAGCGCTGCAAGGGGCAAATCGACGCGATGCACTATGGCAGGTCGAGCGCGTTGCTCGTCCGGCCGGCGTTCTATACGAAGACCTGCATGAGACCGATGGCAACTCGCCGCTGGTTCCCATGACTTTGCCGGAGAGAGTGGATGCAGATTTTCGCGGCACCGGGTTAACCATTGGCCGCCATCCCGTGGCGTATCATCGGGAAGAATTAAGTAAGCTTGGCGCCTCGCGCGCTATAGACATTTACCAGATGCGCAATGGTTCTCTTGTGCGAGTGGCTGGTTGGGTCATTGTTCGCCAGCGTCCCGGCACAGCAAAAGGATTTGTATTTCTGACACTAGAAGATGAAACTGGTGTTAGTAATGTCATTATTACGCCGCAGCTTTTCGATAAGAATCACCTTGTCTTAGTGGATCATCCATTTCTTTTAATCGAGGGCACGCTACAGAATCAGGACAACGTTGTCTCAGTAAAGGCGAAGCGCGTCAAACCGCTTTCCTTCAAAGTTGCAGCCGCTCCTTCGCATGACTTTCACTAGACGCAGTCACAATGGTTTAGACCAGAAACAGAGTCATAAAGCATTGACAATTCGAACTGAAGTAATAGAATCCCGGCACCATTTAACTGAATGCGAGAGCGGTACGAACGAAGTGATGGAGTCGCTTTGCCCGACAACGCTCTTTGATTGAAAGCGACAGTCTTTTTCGAATATTCCCCCAAACAAAAGGAGAAGACAATATGAAGATCAACTACCCGGCAGTGCTAGTGGCTGCGATCGTCCATTTCATGATCGGCGGTGTTTGGTATGGAGTAATCTTTGGCAACAAGTTTATCCAGCTTATTGGCTGGACGCCTGAGAAACTGCGACAGGTCGAGACTCAGAGTCATACGAAGGAATATATTTTTGCTTTTCTGTCTTCCCTCGTACTAGTGTACATCCTCGCTCATTTTGTTCAGTACACCAAAGCGAAGAGCGCGGCAGATGGCCTTCAGACCGCGTTTTGGCTCTGGCTCGGCTTCGTAGTTACCACGCAACTGGCAACCGTTGTTTTTGAAGAGAGGAACCTGGGCCTTTACCTGTTGAACATTAGTTACCAATTTGTGGCTTGCTCACTGGCAGGAATTATCCTGGCAATTTGGAAACCGAGAGAAGCGGCGGACTCGGCAGCACAGCCGGCTTAAGCTGACGATGATCTAATAATGAAGAACAGAGCCAATAAGATTGATCGAGACAGAGCACTCCGCGATCATCTACTCTATCTTTTACGAGGTGGCGGCGCGCACCTCGACTTCGATACCTTCGTTACCGATTTTCCAGTTGAGCTAATCAACGGAACGCTAGAGCATTTGCCGTATACGCCCTGGCAGGTACTTGAGCATATGCGTATCGCTCAATGGGACATACTCGAGTTTTGCAGAAATGCTGGCCATGTGTCGCCAGAATTTCCGAAGGGTTACTGGCCACCCGCCAATATTGTTCCAAGCATCGAGACCTGGCGTAAGACGATTCAGGCATTTAAATCTGATCTCAAAAAGATGGAGAAACTCTTGGAGGAACCATCAACAGATCTATTTAGTCCCATACCTCACGGTGAAGGACAAACAATCTTGCGAGAGGCCCTGCTTGTCGCTGATCACAATTCCTACCATCTAGGAGCACTCCTGGTGATGAAGAGAATTCTCACTGAAGAAGTGACCTGAATCCGCTTCGGGACCCTTACGCTGAGAAGAAGTGGTGTTTTAAATCGGTAGACGTTAGTGGCAGCCTAGGCGGATTTGGCGGTGCGCCTCGGAGGAGACTCGATTAATCCCTGAACCACCTGGGCGACTTGTGAGAGTGGTTCTGGTTTTCGTAAGAACGCGTCCGCTCCGCATCGCCTTGCTTCATCTTCCATTTCAGCCGTGCCGTACGCTGTGAGTACAATGATTCGCGTCTCGGGATGGCGCCTGTGAACCAGTCGGACAATTTCGAGGCCGTCTGCTTGCCCGTGTATGTCCAGTCGCAGATCTTGAATGATTACCTGATACTCATTGCTTTCGATGAGCTTCTCGGCTTCATCCCTTTCCCGCGCTGTGTCTACGGCGTATCCATGATGCGTGAAGTATTCACTCATTGAGAAACATATCGCTTCCTCGTCGTCAACAACTAACAGCCGAGGCATTTGTGGTTCGTCTCGCACCGGTTCATCGTAGCCACCCAGCATTCGCCTCAACCGGCCCGAGACTTTTTTAAGTTTTTGAAGTTTAGTTTGCTTCACAGTTATACCGAGCCAGAAGACTGGAAACTGCAGGGACGACGCGTCTCGGCACTTCTGCCGCACCAGATTCAAACTAGCTTTACCAGCGGGTAAATAACACCGCACTGAATGTCACAACTGGCCGACTCCAAACATCTGCTCTGAGTCTTCTATATATTTCGCAAAAAGCATCTGAGCCTTCGCTCAATCAATCAATTCGAATCACACTTGACAACCAAAACTATCCCTTCGAAAAGCTGAATCCTTGAGTTTGC
>JBGPNE010000078.1:0-8422 GCA_041487335.1 Pyrinomonadaceae bacterium | reverse complement strand
GACGTAACCAAGAATCACGCTTGGTCCTGTAATCGCCCATGCCTGGCTCGTAACCTTGAAGATTCCCGCTCCGATCAGAATGCCAATGAGCGCAGCATAAGACTCGAGCGTTCCGAGATCGCGCCGCAAATGGCCGCCGCTCGGCCTAAACTGTTTCTTTAGATTGGGTTGGCTCAAGTCTCTCCCTTAAACAATAACGCTGATTAGCGCACAAATTGAGTTTTTGAACAACAGCAAGCGATCGCAGTCACACTCCAGGCAATGAGAAAGATTGCGGTTGCTCTCGGGATAGATAATGGAAGATGATTTAATGAACTAAATTTATTATGAGCAGCAAACCAGACCTACTAATAATTCCATTTGAATCCCAAAAGAAGTGGCGGCTTTGGCTTGCGAAAAATCATGCAAAGTCTGAAGGTATTTGGTTGCGTATTTTCAAAAAAGACTCAGCTGTTAAAACCATTACCTACGCCGAGGCGCTCGATGAGGCTCTGTGTTATGGATGGATTGACGGACAAAAGAGATCGTACGATGAAGAGTCATGGCTACAGAAATTTACCCCGCGCCGCACTCGAAGTATTTGGTCGAAAGGTAACATTCAGCATGTCGAGCGGTTGATAAAGGCCGGCAAAATGAGACTGTCTGGACTTAAAGCAATTGAGGCGGCAAAAAGCGATGGTCGATGGGAAAGAGGCTACGATTCTCCAGGTACTGCCACGGTGCCCGAAGATTTTCTCAAAGAGCTAAGTAAAGACAAGAAAGCAAAAACATTTTTTGAGACACTCAATAAAGCAAACACTTATGCAATAGTTTGGAGGCTTCAGACGGCAAAAAAGCCTGAGACACGGACAAACCGCATGAAAACAATACTTGCGATGTTGGCGAAGGGTGAAAAATTTCATCCATGAGTATAAAATTTCATCCATGAATATAAGAGGAGGAAGAGATGGACGATAACAAGCTGGCGGCTGAAGAGTCGCGACGTTCGAGTCAACACCAGTCGGTGAAGGCGCAGGTTGAGGGTGACGTTAACGCCGAGATCGCTGAACGAGCGAGCCAGGCGCCACCAGGTGAAGCGCGAAAGATCGAGCAGGTCGCCGGGCAGTTTCGCGCCAAGGCGGTTGATGAGGTCGTTGACACGGAGCGCGAAGTTGGACGATCGCGTGGTGTGGCGCGCGTTTCCCAGGTCGTCGATTACATCTTCTTTGTCATCTACGCACTCCTCGGAATGCGGTTTCTCCTGGCGTTACTGGCAGCTCGCAGCAGCGCCGGATTCGTCCAGTTTATCGTTACTGTCACAAATCCGTTTTACTCCCCTTTCAGAGGAATCGTTGCCAGTCCGGGCACAGGAGCCGGTCATACGCTGATGTTGCCGATCGTGGTTGCGATAATCGCCTACATTATGCTGCATCTCGCCATCAATGGACTGCTAAGATTACTCGCTCATCGTAAGACAGAGATTTAGAAGGAATATTGCCAATTGTCGATTACCAATTGTCGATTTGACTCTAACTACGGTATCTTTGGTTCCCGTCGCAATGGGAAATTTGGCAATCGGAAATCGAAAATTGCTTTGACAAGTTATCAGACTTCGGGCTCCGCACAACGCTCGCCTTGTGAACCCCGCCAGGCCGGGAACGGAGCAACGGTAGCAACGGCAGCGTGTGTTGCGGGTAAGTCCGGAGTCTGGCCAATTCGCGGGTAAATGGTGAATGGTAAATAGTGAATGGAGTTTGTGTGTTTTAATTGTCTGATTACCATTTACCATTTACCATTTACCATTTGCCATTTCACTCTGATTACCATTTACCATTTACCATTTACCATTCACCATTTACCATTTCACTATTTACCGTCCCTCATGTCGTATCAAGTAATCGCCCGCAAGTGGCGCCCGCAGAGTTTTGAAGAAGTTACGGGCCAGGAGCCCATCACGCGCACATTGCGCAACGCCCTGGAGCACGAGCGGCTGCACCACGCCTATCTGTTTTCGGGAGCGCGGGGCGTTGGTAAAACAACCACGGCCCGTCTCTTGGCAAAAGCTCTAAACTGCCACAAAGCTCAGAGACCAACTCCAACTCCATGCAGGACCGACGATGCAAATGCCTGCGCTTCATGCCGCGAGATTTCTGAAAGCCGGTCGATTGACGTGCAGGAGATTGATGCCGCATCTAACACAGGCGTTGACAACGTTCGTGACGCAATCATTGGCAGCGTCGCAATTGCGCCGGCGCGAGACCGCTACAAAATCTTCATCATCGATGAAGTTCACATGCTCTCGACACAGGCGTTCAACGCGCTGCTGAAAACGATCGAAGAGCCGCCGCCACGGGTTGTCTTCGTCATGGCGACAACCGAGCGACACAAGGTCCCGGAAACTATTCTTTCTCGGAGTCAGCAGTTCGAGTTCCGCACAATTGCCAGCGCAAAGATTCTCGGACGTCTTCGACTTATCGCCGAAGCCGAAAAGATCTCGATTCCGGATGACGCGCTGCGCGAAATCGCCCGCACCGGGGAAGGCTCAATGCGCGATGCGCAATCGGCTTTTGACCAGGTAATCAGTTTCGCCGGGCCCACGATTAAGAAAGAAGACGTTGAGATGGCGCTCGGCGTCGCCAGCGCAGATATTCTGATTCGCGTGATCAATGGCATTGCGGAGCACAAACCCGCAGAGGCGCTTGCCGTGGCTGACGATGTTGTGATGCGCGGGCACGACCTGCGAAACTTCTGTCGCGATCTGCTTGCGCATCTGCGAGATCTTCTGGTGACTAAAGTATCAGGCAGCGACGAGCTGCTGGAGTCGGCTATCTGCGACCGCGATGAACTCAAGCGGCAGGCCGCGTTGTTCTCTGAATCAGAGCTGGTCCGTTTTTTTCACTCTCTCGCGGACACAGAAACCAAGCTCTCAAAAGCAGCGCATCCGCGTTATCAGCTAGAGGTTGGCCTCGTGAAGTTGATGGAGATGCGTCGACTCGAGCCTCTGGGCAAGCTGCTCGAAAGATTGTGCGCTCTCGAAGAATCTCTGCGCACTGGCAAGGCGCCAGCACAAACAGAGACACCGTCGCCTGCTAGCAGCGGCTCGCAAGGCCATCCGGGCAGACGTACAACCGCGACAAGTTCAGGCTCAGCGTCGCTGAGCGGTTCTTTCGCCGGTACTGCCGCGAAGCCAGCTCTCGGGGCCGATCCCGGAGCGGTGGTAACTCAGTCCTCTGAGCCACTTGCAATGAGCTCGGCTCCGGTGACCAGGTTAGCAGTTGGAAGTGACTCAGTAATGAACTCCACTGGGGCAGACTCCGACATTGAGCGGATCAAATCGGCATTGGAGAGCAAGCGCAAGATGTTTCTTGTGACCGCGCTGGAAAGCGCGAGTTACGTGGCTATCGACAACGGCGAGTTGTATGTCGAGTTTGCTCCGCAAGCGAGGCATCTCCGGGATACCCTGGCCAAAAGCGATAATGTAAAAATACTGCGCAATGCCTGTCAGGAGATTACGGGCAAGGAATTGGGCGTGCGGATTGTTATCAAGGATCAAGAAGCTGCCGCCGATGGTCCTAGCTCAAAGGAAGACGCAGACCGTCGCGAGAAACAGCTCTTGCGCGAAGTTGCCGAAAAGCATCCGCTGGTACAACAGATGCTGCGTACGTTTCGCGGCGAGATCGTAGATGTGCGGCGCATCGATAGTGAACAATAGCTACGGAACATCTCCCCACCAGTCATTCACGTTACCGCCTGCCCCTGCCTACTGCTTACTGCCGCCTGCCCCTGCCGCCTGCCTACTTCTTCCCTACCTTCGCCACTCTGAGAAATGCGCGGGCCGCATGTGAAAGCGTTGCACCTTTGCGGTAGATCAGGTACAAGCGCCTTTCCAGACGCATTTCCCGAACCGTTAAGGCCACCACTTGTCTGCGCGCGATCTCCGCCTGTGCAGTCAACCGCGGAACGAGAGCTACGCCCATTCCCTGCTCCACTAGTCTCTTGATTGCCTCAAGCGTTGGCATCTCCATCGAGATGTTTAGCGGTGTCTTGTACTTCTCGAAAGTTCGCACAACTTTCTCCCGGTATGGTGATGCGACGTTGTGGGCAATGAATGGTTCGGCTCCCAGCTCTCGAACCGAGACGACTGCTTTGTGCGCCAGGGGATGATCCGGCGCAACGATCAGCGCCAACTCGTCCATCATTACAGGAACAGACGCGATTGCGGAATCGCTCGGTTTGTAAGAAACAACTCCTATCTCAATATCGCGGCCAAGAATCTCTGAAGGAATGCGGCTTGCCAGGCCCCGCTTTACTTCAACTTTAATGTGAGGATGGCGCGCCCGGAAAACCGGAATCACGGGCAAGAGGTACATCACCGTATATTCGTTGGCGCTAAGCGTCAGCTTTCCGCGGTGCAGATCCTTCAGCTCTTTAATCGCCGCGTGAGCACCATGTCGCAGGTTTAGCATTTGTTGCGCAAAATCGTAGAGCACGTGACCCGCCGCCGTCAGCGTCCCGTCTTTTGACGAACGGTCAAAGAGCGCCTCACCAAGCTCCAGTTCAAGCCGCCGAATTGCCTGGCTGACAGCAGGCTGCGTGCGATGCAAGGCCTCCGCCGCGCGCGAAAAACTCTGCTTTTGGGCCACCGCAACCAGCACCTCTAGTTGATTTATGTCCATCGCTCCCCCGCCTCTCACTTATCACTTCATCGGGTCCGAGTTATGGTATCATATGAACTTATCTTTTCATAAACATTATAACTTTGACTTTGAGGCTGGCAGCTCTTAGCATGGTAGGCGCCAACGCGGGGGCTCAACGGAGGCTCAACTATGACTAGAGAGAAAATCGCGATCTTCGACACCACTTTGCGCGACGGCGAACAGTCGCCAGGTTGTTCTATGAACCTGGAAGAAAAGGTGAGGATGGCCCACCAACTGGAGCGCCTGGGTGTCGACATCATTGAAGCGGGATTTCCCATTGCGTCTGACGGCGATTTCGCTGCGGTAAAAGCTGTGGCTGCGGCATGCCGTCAGGTGAGGGTGGCAGCGCTCTGCAGAACGGCTGAGCAGGACGTTGCTCGTGCCGCGGAGGCACTGGCGGGAGCGGCGCACCCACGCATTCACACGTTTGTTGCCACTTCCGACATCCACCTCGAACACAAACTACGAAAGACTCGCCGCGAAGTTCTCGAGATGACTCGGGCCTCTGTGCGTATGGCGCGAAACTTCGCCGAAGAGGTTGAGTTCTCGGCCGAAGACGCTACCCGAAGTGACGTGGACTTCCTTTGCGAAGTCCTCTCAGTTGCAGTCACAGAGGGGGCCTCGATTCTTAACGTTCCGGACACAGTAGGCTACACCCTGCCTGAGGAATTCGCGCGGCTCGTGCGCATAGTACGCGAACGAGTTGTCGACGATACTGATGCCACCATCAGCGTGCATTGTCACAACGATCTCGGGCTGGCGGCGGCCAATAGCCTGGCGGCCATCAGCGCGGGCGCGCGGCAAGTCGAGTGTACGGTGAACGGCATCGGTGAGCGTGCTGGCAACGCTTCCCTTGAAGAGCTGGTGATGGCCATGCATGTCCGCGCTGACCAGTTACCTTTCGAGACTGGCGTGCACACGCAAGAGCTTTATCCGACGAGCCAGTTACTCTCGACGATCATCGGATTCGATGTGCAACCCAACAAAGCTATCGTTGGTCGCAACGCGTTCGCCCACGAAGCCGGCATTCACCAACACGGAGTGATCAATAATCCGCTCTGCTACGAGATCATGACGCCGGATTCGGTGGGTGTGCTAAATAACCGTCTGGTGCTCGGCAAACATTCCGGTCGCCATGCGTTGGCCCTGCGTTACGAAGAGCTTGGTTATTCGCTGACCCCGGCAGAACTCGACACCGCTTACCGATGCTTTACGCAACTTGCCGATCGCAAGAAACGGGTCTATGACCAGGACCTCATCTCATTACTTACCGCAAGTACAAGAGCGCGAAATGAAGGATCGATGATCGAGGCTGTTGCTACCTCGAGCGAACGGGCACCGAGTTACAGGTAGCTCATGCCACGCACACTGTTCGAAAAGCTCTGGGACGCGCACATCGTGCGGGAGTGCCTAGGTGAGCCTTCGCTTCTTTATATCGATCTACATCTAGTCCATGAGGTCACATCTCCGCAGGCGTTCGATGGCTTGCGCGCGGCAGGTCGGGGCGTTCGTCGTCCCGACTTGGCGGTTGCCACCGTGGATCACAACGTGCCCACAACAGATCGTCGTCTGCCCATCACCGACGCAATCGCCGCAAAACAGATCGAAACCCTTCGTAAGAATTGTAGCGAATTCAACATTCAGCTTTTTGACATCAATTCTGCCGAGCAAGGCATTGTTCATGTCATCGGGCCGGAACTCGGTTTGACGCAGCCGGGGATGACCGTTGTTTGCGGCGATAGCCATACCAGCACACACGGTGCCTTTGGCACGCTGGCTTTCGGTATCGGTACCAGCGAGGTCGAACATGTTCTCGCTACACAATGCCTGCCACAGAATAAGCCGCGCACAATGCTGATCCAAACTCGCGGCGCATTACCCGAAGCCGTTACGGCAAAGGATCTGGCTCTTGGCATCATAATGCAGATTGGCACCGACGGAGCGACGGGTCACGTCATTGAGTATGCTGGGGAGGCGGTGCAATCGCTTTCGATGGAAGGACGCATGACGCTCTGCAATATGAGCATTGAAGCGGGCGCACGGGCGGGAATAATCGCGCCGGACAACACCACATTTAGCTATCTGGAAGGTAGAAGGTTTGCCCCGAGCGGTGCCGCATGGGAAGAGGCGCTGGCTCACTGGAAGACATTCAGCACAGATGACGACGCAGAGTTTGACCAGGTTGTCGAGATCGACTCGACGACCCTCGAACCTTTCGTCTCGTGGGGCACCAATCCCGGTATGGTGGTTTCGGTCAGAGGAAGCGTCCCTGATCCCGCCGAGGCGAAAAGCGAAGCTGACCGCCGTGCTGCCGAACGTGCGCTTGAGTACATGGCTCTCGCGCCGCGCACCAACATTGAGGATATATCAATCGACCGTGTTTTCATCGGCTCATGCACGAATGGTCGACTTGAAGATTTGCGTGCCGCAGCGCGCGTTGTGAAGGGATATCGGATTAGCAACTCAGTGCGGGCGATGGTTGTGCCTGGCTCGCAGAATGTTAAGCGAGCAGCCGAAGCCGAAGGAATCGATCAAATCTTTCGTGAAGCAGGCTTCGAATGGCGCGAGGCTGGATGCTCGATGTGCCTGGGCATGAACCCCGATATTCTCCAGCCCGGTGAGCGTTGCGCTTCCACGAGCAACAGAAACTTTGAAGGCAGACAGGGCCGCGGCGGACGAACGCACCTTGTGAGTCCAATGATGGCTGCCGCTGCGGCGATAGCGGGACACTTCACGGATGTAAGGAAGTGGGAGTTCAAGTAAGTCTGGGAGTCTGGAGTCTACAGTCTAGATCTAGAGTCAAGGAGGCAAACGTCAGAGTTTAACTTTTCGCGCTGGCATTTCAGTTTGAAGTCACTTGACTTGAGACTCCAGACTTCAGACTCCAGACTATCGATCATGATTCCTTTTCGCACTCACACAGGTCTGGTAGCTCCGCTCGAACGAGCCAATGTCGATACAGACCAGATCATCCCGAAGCAGTTTCTCAAGCGTGTCGAGCGTACAGGTTTTGGAGAGTTCCTCTTCTACGACTGGCGCTACCTGCCGAACGGAGAATTCAACGCTTCCTTTCCCCTAAATGAACCTCGCTATCGCGCCGCGTCAATTCTTGTTACTGGTAAGAACTTTGGTTGTGGCTCCTCACGCGAACACGCGCCCTGGGCACTCGCTGATTTCGGGTTCCGCGCCATCATTGCGCCTTCCTTTGCCGATATTTTCGCCAATAACTGTATGAAGAATGGCCTGCTACCGGTTGTGCTGACGGAATCAGAAGTGGAGGAACTCGCGAAACGGGCGAGGGATATAGATAACTATCTCGCCACTGTGGATCTTGAAGAGCGCATAGTCACCGACTCGCAGGGCTACTCCGCGGTTTTTACTATCGATGAATTTCAACGCAACTGCCTGATGGAAGGCCTCGATGACATCGACCTCACCCTCCAGCACAAAGCTAAAATCGCCGCCTACGAACAGCGCCGTCCCGCCTGGATGCCGCGAACAATATCGCGCTAACCTTCGTATAAATTTCTACCCGGAGGTTCTTACGATGCGTGATCCATATTTGGCAGGAATTCTGAGTTTTATAATTCCCGGAGTCGGTCAACTCTATAACGGCCGCATCCTCGCCGGCATCCTCTGGCTAATCATTACACCAGGCTTCTGGATCGGCACTGGCGGCACGCTGGGTTGGGTCTGCCACGTCATCGCGGCCTATACCGCTTACTCCTATGCCAAAGATCATCCGG
>JBGPNE010000077.1:0-8428 GCA_041487335.1 Pyrinomonadaceae bacterium | reverse complement strand
TACCCCTGTGGGTTGGGGTGGTTTGGGGGCGGGGGCCGGGGCCTATGGGCCCAGGGGGACCCTGGGACGGGGAGAAGGGGAGACGGGGGACGGGAGGAAGGGGACACGGGGACGCGGAGACGCGGGGACACGGGGACAGCTCCCACAGCGAAGGTTCTCGGTAAACGGACAAAGAAAAACGCGGGATTGGCACTTAGGTCCAATTCCGCGTTACTTTTTCTCCGCGTCCCCGTGTCTCCCCGTCCCTCCGTTCCCTTAGCGCTGAATCTCCCTCAAAAACTTCTCATAGAGTTTCTCATCGAGTTGACGGAGAATACGCCCTTCAGTTTGTGCCAACTCCTCATTGCCGCTCTCGGAATAAGCAATAGCGAGGTTGTAATAGGCTTCGGCTTTGTTCGGCCGCAAACGCGCGGCTTCCTTGTATGACTCGATCGCCTCGCGCAAATTCCCAGCGTAATAATAAGCATCGCCGAGCTTGTTTTGCACGTCTTCTGAATCGGGTTGCAGGCGCAACGCTTGCCTGTAGGCGCGAATGGCCTCGCCAGTTTTTCCCTGCTTAACTTTACAATATCCAACTTGAACCCAGGCATCGACGCGTTTCGGATTCTTGTTGACTGCATTCTCAAAGAAGCCGACTGCGTCATCGTAGTTACCCAGCCACAGGGAATCGAGTCCGCTTCGGTACGGCGACTCGCCCAGGTCGCCTCCTTTGTCCTTTGAGGACAATTCTGCAAACGAGCGGAGTTTGCCCGGAACCAGCCCGTTTACTCGCGCAGAGGCAATTGCTAGATTTATGTTTTGTCCGTTGGTTACTTTGACCGTAACCACGCCGACGATCTGGCCTTTCATGTTGAAAACAGGGCTGCCGCTATTCCCGTGAGAGATCGGAGCAGTGATCTGAATGATCTTGCCGATACTTGGAACTTCGCGCACAGCAGACACAATGCCGTCGCTCACCGAACCCTCCAGCTTTAGCGGATTGCCAATTACGAAGATCTTCTCTCCTTCGTCAGGCAAGGCGCTGGCAACTGCGCTCGATCGGGCACGCTCAAGGGGCATGTTGACGCTTAGAATTGCAAGATCGCCTTCTTGATCGACCGCAATAATGCCCGCAACGGTATATACCCGTCCTTTGCCATCCAGCGTTCTGATTTCAGATCTCTGGGCTCCGCGGATGACGTGAAGATTGGTGACGACTTGCCCGGGGCGAATGAAGAATCCGCTTCCGGTCATCAGCGCGTCTCCATTCGCATCGTAGGTCACAATGGCAACTACGGCTGGTTTGACGCGTCGGACGACATCGGGAAGGTTCTCCTGAGCGAAGGTTTTGTTTACTGAAACGAAAGCTAAAGCGATCAGCAGCAACTGGGGGAAGATGCGTTTGTACATAGGTGTAAAAAGGTTACTGAGGTTAAAGGCTGAAGCGGGGAAAGACTTCCAAAAGACGGGTGCCGGCGGGAGGGCGCTAGCAGTTCCTGCAGCCAATTTGTGGCCCGGTCGGGCCGTCGACTTAAACTGGAGCTTGGGTTAGCTCCCGTTTTCCAAGACAATATTACAACAAAAAACCTGAATGCGATAGAGAGTCGTTCAGTAGCCCTTGAGATCAAGGATTGCCTTAGCCAAATCTGCGACTTGGGGGAGAATAGCGTCTTCGAGTTGCGGTGCATATGCAACGAAGGTGTCGAGAGCGGCAACACGGCGCACGGGAGCATCAAGCTGCTCGAACAGCTCATCGGCGATGCGCGCGGCGATCTCGGCTCCATAGCCGAACGAGAGTGAATCCTCATGGGCGACGATCACCCTGTTCGTTTTCTTCACCGTCGCGACGATCGCATTCCAGTCGTATGGAACCAGGCTGCGCAGATCGACGATCTCGACGCTGATGCCTTGCTGTTCGGCCTGCTTAGCGGCAACTAACGAGCGCTGAACGAGCGCGCCGTAGGTGATGATCGAAAGGTCTGTTCCATTCCTAACAGTTTTGGCTTTCCCAAATGGAATCACGAAATCGTCAGGCGGATATTGAGATTTGTTGTAGGCCTGGCGATAGAGATGCTTGTGCTCGAGAAACAGCACCGGGTCGTCGCAACGAATGGCCGTACGCAGTAATCCATTTGCATCAAGCGCATGCGAGGGATAAATAACGCGCAGGCCGGGAATCTGCGTGAAAATCGAGGTGCCAGACTGCGAGTGATAAATGGCCCCGCCCTTCAGGTAGCCTCCGATGGGAACGCGAATTACGACCGGAGCTTTCCATTCGTTGCTTGAACGCCAGCGCATCAAAGCCAGCTCATTGCGAATCTGATGCATCGCGGGCCAGATATAATCGAAGAACTGAATCTCGACTACGGGTTTTAGTCCGCGCGTTGCAAGCCCGATCGCGCGGCCGACAATGTTGGCTTCGGCCAGAGGAGTATTGAAAACGCGCGCGCTGCCAAATCTTCGCTGCAGATTTGCCGTCACCTTAAAAACGCCGCCCTTTCCCTTTAGCGTTTCCAGATATTGCTCCCGCGAACAATCGGCAACGTCTTCACCAAATATGATGACTCGAGGGTCTCGGGCCATTTCGGTATGCAGGCAACGGTTGATCAGGTCAACCATCGTTCCCGCATTTCCGGAGAGTTGTACGCCATCTTCTTTGTCAAACTCTTTTGCAGTCGGGTCAACATCGGGCGAAAAGACATAGAGTGTTGCTGTCTCGGGAGCGGGTTGCGGGCTGACCAACGCCTGATCGGCAGCTTGCGACACCTGGGCGTCGATCTCATCTTTGATCTGCTGGAGCTGGTCCTGATCGCTAAAACCTTCCGCAATCAATAACGACCCAAAGCGCTTGATTGGATCGCGCTCCGCGTCCACGGCACGTTCTTCATCTGGACGATAAAGCCGTTCGTTATCCGAGAGCGAGTGAGAGTACGGACGAATCACTTTTGCATGAACTAATGCAGGACCCTTTCCGCTGCGGCAATAATTAGCAGCGCGGCGCATCACAGCGAGCGCTGCAAGTGCGTCCGTGCCATCACACTTCTCGACATAGAGGTTCGGAAAATTCTCAAAGAGCCTGGAAAGGTCACCGCCCGCTGTTTGCACTTCCACGGGAACGCTGATCGCGTAACCGTTATCTTCAAGCAGAAACAGCACTGGCAGTTTTAGATTGCAGGCAGTATTCAGCGCCTCCCAAAACTCGCCTTCGCTGCTGGCCCCATCGCCGAGTGAAACGTAAACCACCTCGTCCGCCTGAAAGTTTGAAACGCGCTTCTTCAGCTCTTTAATTAACTTGAACCGATAACCTGCTTCAGCGCAGCCAACCGCTTGCAGAAGTTGGGTACCGGTTGGCGACGATTGCGAAACGATGTTGAGCTTCCTGTGGCCCCAGTGTGAAGGCATCTGACGGCCGTGCGAGCTTGGATCTTTTTCGGCCCCCACCGCGGCAAGCAACTGTTCGAGCGGCGTCATGCCGAGCTGAAGACAGAGAGCGCGATCGCGGTAGTAGGGATAAAACCAGTCGTAGCCGGGCTTCAACACCATTCCCGCGGCTACGAGTACGGCCTCGTGGCCGGCACCGCTGATTTGAAAGAAGATCTTGTTCTGTCTCTTTAGCTGGATCTCTTTGTCGTCGAGCTTGCGCGAGAGATACATCGTGCGATAAAGCTGGAGCATCTGCTCGCTATTGAGTCCCTGATGCTCGCCTGGCTCCCTGCCTATTGCCTGGTGTGCGGCTGGTTGCGGTCTCTTCACGGGCTCAGTAGCTACGACTGTTCGCACTGCCGCTGGCTGCAAGGTCTTCACCGGCTCAGCAGCCACGGCTTTTTGTGTTGCCGTAACTTCGGGCTGATCTGGCGGGCCAGTTCTTTTGACCAACTTCAATACTTTCGTGTCAGTCTTCATAGTCGCTCGATAACGTCATTCGATATTCTTCCGCCATTCCGGGATGCCCGTGCGCCGCGGCTGCATCAATGCCGCGCTGGTAAGCTTCCCTGGCCTTATCTCGCTGACCAACTTTCTCATAAGCTCGCGCAAGCATGCCGTAAGCGTTTCCTTCGTCGTCCGAAACCTCCACATAACGGTTCAAAGTCGCGATCAACTCTTCGGGCAAGCCGGCCTTCTCGTATTCTTTAGCCAGTCCGAAAAGAATGCTGGTGTTTACGGGATCGCTCGCGAGCATCTGCTTGAAAATGTCGATTCTGGATGTGGACATAGTATCTAAGTGAGCAGTAAACAGTAACTGCTCACTGCTTACTTCCTATGATCAGCTTCGCAATCGTCTGCAACTGCATGTTCGAAGTACCTTCGTAAATCGCGCCGATCTTCGAATCTCGCCAATACTTCTCCACCGGATAGTCTTTAACAAAGCCATAGCCACCATATAACTCGATGGCCACTGAACTAACGTGCTCGGCTGCCCGCGAGGCATAAAGCTTGGCCATCGCTGCTTCCTTAACGAAGTTCATTCCCGCATCTTTCATCCGCGCCGCGTTGTAGACCAGCAAACGCGCGGCCTCAAGTTCGGTCGCCATCTCAGCAAGTTGAAACTGCACGCTCTGAAACTGATTAACCGGCTTGCCAAACTGCTGTCGTTCGCCCGTGTAAGCGATGGCACATTCCAGAGCGCCGCGGGCGATGCCGATCATCTGCGCGCCAATGCCAATACGTCCTTCGTTCAACGTCTCAATTGAAACCTTGTATCCTTTGCCCATTTCACCGAGCACGTTCTCTTTGGGAACCTTGCAACCATCGAGAATCAATTCCGTTGTCGAAGATGCACGTATGCCCAGCTTGTTCTCCTTCTTGCCCACAGAGAAACCTGCGAAACCCTTTTCCACAATAAACGCGGTGATGCCGCGATAACCTGCTTCGGGATTAGCATTGGCAAAGAGGATGAAAATCTCGGCTTCGTTCCCGTTTGTGATCCAGAGCTTCTGGCCGTTGATGAGGTAGTGATCGCCCTTATCCAGCGCGCGAGTTTGCATGGCAAAGGCATCCGAGCCTGAGCCTGCTTCACTCAATGCATATGCCCCCACTCCTTCACTTGCGAGCCGCGGTAGGTAGCGTTCTTTTTGCTCCGGATTGCCCCAACGAATCAGCGCGTTGTTCACGAGCGTATTCTGCACATCGACAAGAACCCCGACAGATGCGTCAACGCGCGAGAGTTCTTCAACGGCGAGAATTGCGGTAAAGAATGAGGCCCCGGCACCGCCAAACTCTTCCGGTGTTTCGATGCCCATCAGACCCAGATCAAAGCACTGCCTGATGAGCGCCGGATCGAGCTTCGCGTGCTCGTCCATCTCCGCGACGCGCGGGCGCACTTCGCCTTCCGCAAACTCACGCACGCTGGCGCGAAACATCTGTTCGTCTTCGGAGAGAGTGGTTAACGGAAGACCAGACCGCTGCTCAATTGCTGTTTGACTTTGACTCATCGTTTCCTGACTCGTTGAGGAATGGTTGTTTGATTTAGACGGCTAGCATCATAATAAAAGCAAAAGTAAAAAGGCAAAGGCGGGAACTCTACCTAAAGGGTATGCGGCTTGCTGAGTAGGACAACCGGGTGCATGATAGATACCTCCATTCACAAATTGATTTCTTTATCCCTTGTTCCTTTCGACGTGTGATTCACTGAATGGCGAGCTCCAGTCGCAACGAGAATAAGTCGAGGAAGTTTGCTCCCGTTGGAATCATCTTCGCGATTCTCGGTCTGCTGCTGTTTGCCTACTTTGTGAGAAAAGCCGGCATTTCAGAAATCCTTGACGGGATTAAGCGACTCGGCGCCGGATTCCTACTGATACTTGCGATCTCAGCAATTCGCCACATCGTTCGTTCACTCGCCTGGACGAAGTGTTTTGAATCGCCATACCGACTTCGCTTTCGAGATGCCCTGGCTGCGAGACTGATGGGTGATGCCCTGGGCAATATCGTACCCCTTGCGAGCGTGGCGCTGAGCGAGCCTTCAAAAGCTGCATTTGTTAGAGACCGCGTACCGTTGATGGCCGGTCTTTCTGCGATCGCCCTTGAAAACATCTTCTACAGCCTTTCAGTGGCCCTCTTCATTTTTTCCGGCGCCACTGCTCTGCTGCTCAGTTTCTCACTGCCGAAGCCTTTGCGTTATGCAAGCATCGGAACTGCCGCGGCAACTGCCACGATCGCACCCCTGGGTTACCTCGTCATTCACAAGCAGTGGAAGTTCTTGAGTGGCCCACTTTCATTCTTGCGCGATCTGGGCTGGGGACGAGCGGGGTTCCCAGGCCCGGGGTCCCCGGCGGCGCAGCGCCGCTGGGGTGGACGCGGGCAGCCCGCGTGGGGTGCTGGTAGCTGGATTGAGAAGGGAATTCCGCGCGCTGAAACTCTTGAAGATCGTATCTATGGCTTCTACGATAGAAACCGCGGCCGGCTGCTTCCGATTTTTGCGCTTGAAGTCTGCTTCCATGTCGCGGGTGTTGCCGAAATCTATGTGACTCTGTCGTTTATCAGCAAGGTCGTGGCGCCCACCCTGCTTACCGCTTTCATTCTTGAATCCGTCAACCGCGTCATCAACATAGCCTTCAAGTTTGTGCCGCTGCGCACGGGCGTTGATGAGGCGGGCACGGGAATGCTTGCAAAAGTTCTGGGCTTCACCACAGCCATCGGCGTTACTCTGGCTATTGTGCGCAAAGCACGCGACATCTTCTGGGCCACAATTGGGGTTGTGCTGATGGTACGCAGCGGATTGTCAATCCGAACTCAGCACCCCACGCGGGCTGCCCGCGTCCACCCCAGCGGCGCTGCGCCGCCGGGGCCCCTGGGCGTGGGGACCCCGCCCGCGGCTAAGGAAACTGAAGAGGTTGTTGGCGACGCGGCCGCCGCTGGCGCGAAAGCGCCGACCTTTTCGGCGGGCGAGTCGGGTTAGAAAGAACTGCCATAAGAATTACTCGTAGGCAAGTGCATTAACCGCATCGAGGTTTGACGCGCGCAGCGCTGGATAGAGCGCTCCCACGGCTCCACCCAGGATTCCGATTCCCGCGGCCGTCAATCCCCACGTCCAGCTAAACTCGAAGAAGAGACCATACAGGCGATGAATCATGAAGCCGGCCATAAACGATAAGACAAACCCAACAGCCAGACCAATGAGGCTGATGATTATCGCTTCCTTTTCAATGATCCCTACAATGTAGCCACGTGAGGCGCCGAGCGCTTTCAAAATTCCAATCTCACGAGTCCTTTCAGTGATCGTCGTGTACATAGCCAACATTACGACAAGCGCGCTCACTAGCGCCGCCAGTGCGACAAGCACGCGCAAGAAGACTCTGAGATAGGGGATGCTCTGCTCGATGCTGGTGAAAATGTCGCTAGTAAACTGGATCTTGTTGCCTGGCAATTGCGTGGCAATTCGCTTTGCCACCTCTGCCTTATCAGTTGCATTGCGAACCTTTACCATGATGTAGGTACATTTGCCTGGCGACTCGAACACCTCCTGCATGGCCATCAGGCTCATCTTCACGCGCGCAGTTGACTCGGGCGAGTAGATACCGGCAACCCGATAGGGCCGGTCGCCGACAAGCTTCAACACACTTCCCACTCCAAGTTTGTTGCTGCGCGCTTTCGTTTCATCAATCACAACTTCATCGTTCGCCTGAGGAGCACGCCCGGCGACAATGCGGATGCCATTCATTCTCCCGAACGGTTCCCAATCCACGCCTTCTATCCGTTCCAAACCGATACCGCGATTGCCTTGAAGCACGTTAACTATGACAGGCAAAGCATCCTCGACGCCGTCAATTTCTTTTAGACGGTCAACATACTTCGTACTGAGGTTCGCGCTTGAGCTTGTTAATTGCATCGAGCCGGGACGCGTGAAAATGATCTCCGCCCGCAAATTTGAGGCGCGGCGTTGCATGTCATCCGACATGCCCTGGGCGAGTCCGGTAAAAAGCATTACCAGGCAAACGCCCAGCGCGATGCCCGCAACACTCACCAGCGTGCGAATTGGCCGCTGGCGAATATTAGACGTAATCAGATTGTCCATAGGATGCGGGGTCCCCAGCGCGGCAGCCGCGCTGGGGTGCTGTTAACGATTGTTGATTGATTGTAGCTGTAAAGCAAAGGTGATATATCTCCAACTTCTGTCGCGTGGAACCCCGTGGCCTAAGATAAGGCATTTTGCTTAAAGGTACCAACGACCAGTAGTGTCCTGGATTGGGTGTAACGCAAGCTGTCTAGCTTGCGGGCACTGGTGCAGTTTGTCACGACGGCAGCGGAGTGGAAGTCCGGTTGTGCTTGTGGATCACTTGAGTTCTAATTAACACCTCGCTTCAACCAGGAGCATGTCGGGAAAAGAATATCCTCTGCGTAGCAAACCGCCAACTTCTCGTTTTCCTAGCAAGCTTTTGCCAGGTTCGATCGAGGATCATTTTAGTTGAACCCTTCAACGAGCCTGCGGGGCAGGCGAAAGCATAAAGCCCAG
>JBGPNE010000076.1:0-8451 GCA_041487335.1 Pyrinomonadaceae bacterium | reverse complement strand
GCTGGAACTAGAACCTGCAAAAGCAAATCTCCAAAACATTAAGCCGCCGCGTACGCCAGAGGACGCGCGAAGCGGCTTTTTGAATTAGTCACTTAGGACAAACATTCGCGTCAATCATCGTACGGACATCCTTGTCTCACCTTCAGGATAAACATTCTTGTACGTCCTGGTCGCGCTACAGGTGACAACAGTGTGATTATTACCATAAATTTCCCCGTAGCGACCGATAAACCCTCCCGCGCGCCATCATGAACTCTCTCTCGAAGCGGCCCCCTCGTTCAGACACTGAAAGGCTGAATATTCTACCTCTTCGGACAATCAAACTCCTGTTGTTACGATCTTGATAGGTGATCAACTCAGCTCGTAAGCATCTCTCGTGCATGACGGCGCGCGGTTTCGGTGATCTCAGCGCCAGTGAGCATTCGCGCTATCTCTTCAACGCGGCCACGACGGTCGAGGTTTTCAACGTTCAGCACAGTGTGACCGGCAACCACCTCCTTTTTCACGAGCAGGTGGCTATCGGCAAAGCGCGCGATCTGCGGCTGATGGGTCACGCACAACACTTGATCCGTCTGCGAGAGCTTTTTGAGCTTCGCGCCGACGGCTTCACTCACGCGGCCGCCAATGCCTGCGTCTATCTCGTCGAACACGATCGTGCGCGGGAATTCCGATGCATTGGCTACCGTCTTTACCACGAGCATTAATCGGGAAGCCTCGCCACCTGACGCTACTTTCGCGAGCGGCTTTACGGCTTCGCCAACGTTGGCGGAAAAATAGAATTCCACTCGGTCGATGCCGCGAGCCGTGAAGGCGGTGAAGACCGCCGCCGCCGCCCCTTCATCTGCCAACTCCGGAGCCGAAGGCGCCATGATTTGAACTTGAAACTTCGCGCTCTCCATCGCGACTTCCACAAGGCCTCGCTCGACGGCTTGCTCGAATTTCTTTGCCGCGCGTACTCGCTCGTGGTGCAGCTTGGTTGCTCGCTGGAGATAAGCAGCGTGCGCCGCTGCAAGCCCTGTGTCTAATTCCTTCTCGCGCTCGTCAGATCGCTCGACCTGGCGTAATCGTTCTTCGGAGCGCGCCAGATGCTCGAGCGCGTTTTCGATAGATCCGCCATACTTCCGCTTGAAGCGAGAGATTTCCGCCAGACGGTTTTCTATTTCCGCTAAACGCGCTGGCGAAAACTCCAGCTTGTCTGAGAAGTCACGTAGCGAGAACGCGAGGTCTTCGAGGACGGCGCGCGCGGATTCCAATCCCTCGAGGTAATCGCGGAAGCTCGATTCATACACCGCAAGCTCTTCCACTCGCTTCGTTGACTGACGCACGCGGGTTAGCGCGGCATCGTCGTCTTCATAGATGAGTCGTAAGCTTTCGGCGCAAACGACTGTCAGCTTCTCGACGTTCAGTAACCGCCGCCGCTCTTCTTCCAATCGCTCGTCTTCGCCGATCACAAGCTGCGCGCGCTCAAGCTCGTCAATCTGAAATCTCAGAAGATCAATGAGCTGAAACTTCTCCGCCTCGTCCTGTTGCAGCTCGTTAAGCTCGCGTTTGAGACCGTCCCAGCGCTGGTAGCAATCGGCCACTTCCTGGCGCAGCGCGGCTACAGGGGCGAAAGCGTCGAGCAGTTCAAGATGCGTTTCGGGATTGAACAGTGTCTGCTGATCGCCCTGGCCGTGAATGTCTACGAGAAACTGGCGCAGGTCGCGCAGCAGCGATTGCGTAGCGAGCTGATTGTTGATGAATATCTTGTTCTTTCCGACTGCGGAAAGCTCGCGGCGGATGATGATTTCATTCGTCTCGGCGCCTTGATCTGCGGGGTTAGCCATCTCTATACCCGCGGCTGCAAGCATTGCTTCCATCTCAGGGTTTCGATTGACGGAGAAAAGCCCTTCGATGAAAGCTTGCTGCGCGCCTGCCTTGAGCAGGTCAGACGTGAACCGACCGCCGATCAACACGCCCAGCGCATCAACGATGATTGACTTGCCAGAGCCCGTTTCGCCCGTGAGCAGGTTGAGGCCGCGATCAAACTCAGACCGCAACCCATCAATCAAGGCGATGTTCGAGATGTTGAGTAGTGTAAGCATTGGTCAGATGCCAGGCAACGACGTCAAAGTTCAGAGGCAGCTTCTGGGTTGAAATATCACAAGGCAGCCGATGCTGCTTCTGTGAGCCCTTTGGGGACAAGCGGCAATGATCTCAACCGAACGCCCGTAGCGTCGAAGATTGCGTTTCCTACCGCGGGCGCAAGACCGACAATAGGCGTTTCGCCCGCGCCGGCAGAAGGCAGATCCTTACGGTCTACAAGCACAACTTCGATCGCGGGAACATCACTGAAACGCGGGACGAGGTAACGTGAGAAACGCGCGTTTAGTATCTTTCCATTTTCAAACTCGATAGCCTCAAACAATGCGCCGCCGATCGCCATCACAATCGCGCCTTCAATCTGGTTCTGCAAATGAATTGGATTGACGACAGCGCCACAGTCAAAGGCCTCGGCCAAACGCACGATGGTCAATTTACCGCTCGGGCGATCCACAGCGACTTCAGCACAAGTGGCAACATAACCGCCTTTTTCAAAACCACACGCGATGCCAAGGCCGTGATCCTGCGCCGCTTTTGTCTGGCCCCAACAAAAGGCTTTTGTTGCTGCCTCGAGCACCGCTCGCAGTCTCTCGTCCTTTATGTTCTTCATACGAAACGCAAACGGATCCAGACGCACACTGCGGGCCAGCTCGTCGATATGAGTCTCGCGCGCAAAGTGATTCGCAGTGGCGGCCAGACCGCGATATGAACCCTGGCGCAGTGGTGATTGACTGGCGTGAAACTGGATGCTCTGGTTAGGAATATCGTATTTCAGCTGAATGCCCGAGGGTCCGGAGTTGTAGTTATGAAACTCCCACGCCGTGATCGTGCCATCGTTCTTAACGCCGCTCTTTACATCGATCACTCCCGCCGGTCGGAAATAGGCCCAGGTAAACTCTTCTTCGCGCGTCCACACGAGCTTCACCGGCCGGCCAGCGGCGCGGGCAAGACGCGCCGCCTCGATGGCACATTCTGCGGTGTGTTTGCCGCCGTAGCCGGAACCCGTATCGGGCACCTGCACGCGAATCTTCTCTTCCGGGATGCGAAATGCTTCCGCGAGCTCGGCCCGCACCCCGAAAGGCCGCTGTGTCCCGGTCCACACCGTGAGTTTTTCATCTTTCCATTCAGCGACAGCGGCGCGAGGCTCAAGGGGCGCGTGTGCGATGTAGGGGACAGTGTAAGTCTGTTCCAGCTTCTTGTCGGCGGCCGCCAAACCAGCAGCTATAGAACCCTGCGGGCGCGAGGCGCCTCCTCCACCACCTTCTTCGCGGCCTTCGGCCCTGTGCTTCCGCAAGTAATCAAACAGTTCCGCATTGGCAGGTTGACCAGGAGCTTTCCAATCTACGGCAATCGCTATCGCCGCACGCGTGGCAGTTTGTTGGTTCGGCGCAGCAACACCGATGAAGTTCCCATCGCGCACCACTGTCACCCCAGGCATTGCTTCGGCAGCCTTCGTGTCAGCGGAAAGGAGCGTGGCATTGAAGGCAGCGGGACGCACCACTTTTCCGTACAACATGCCTTCGCGCTTGAGATCGGAGGTGTACTGATGCTTCCCGGTGACAAAGTCTCGGCCGGCAACTTTCGGAACTGATGTGCCTGCGATGGTCCACTCTTTTGCGGGAGTAGTCGCTACATTGTCAGGAATTGCTTTGACCAGCTTTTGGCCTTTCGCGACATCAGCGAAAGTTAACGACTTGGTCGAATCGTGGTTGACAAACCGCGCGTTTACAATTCGCACCGCGCCTGGATCAACCTTCCATTGTTGCGCGGCAAGATCGATGAGCACCTCACGCGCGGCTGCGGCAGCTTTACGCAGTTGCGGAGCCATCGTGGGAGTGGTCCGGCTCCCGAATGTTCCCGCATCGAAAGGAGTCACGTCAGTGTCGCCCATACACATACGAATCATCGAAACCGGCACTCGCAATTCCTCGGCGACAGCTTGCGTCAGAGAAGTGCGAATGTTTTGGCCCATTTCAACCTTACCGGTATAAACCGTGACGCCGCCGTCTTCGTCGATGTGAATCCAGGCTCCGACTTCATTCGGCACTCGCTGATTGAACTGTCCGCGCCCGGACTCACCGCGCTGTCGCTGTGGTTCGCCCTGTTGCGCGAGCACACTACCGAGAGGAACGATCAGAGCGATGCCGCCAGCAAACACTTTTATGAATTCACGGCGGGCTAATTCAAAGTGATAAGTCGGATCAGCAAAGAGTTCGTAGCGCTCCAACTCAATAGAGTCTCCGGAATCTTCCCAAGGGTTATGGGGGGCGCTCATTTTGCAGCCTCCTTGGCGTCAGCGGAGGCCAGCTCGATTGCGGTGACGATTCGCTGATAGGCGCCGCAGCGACAGACGTTGCCATCCATGTGGCGAATGATCTCGTCTCTGGCTGGTCGTGGGTTCTTGTTCAATAGCGCGACGCCAGACATGATCATTCCCGAAGTACAGTAGGCACACTGCATCGCATCCGCTTTGAGAAATGCTTCCTGCAGCGGATGCAAGCGTCCGTCTTTTTCCAGCCCTTCAATGGTCGTGATCTGTTTGCCGGCAACTCGGCCCACTTGAGTGACGCAGGACCGGGCGGGCTGGCCCTCAATCAGAACCGTACAGGCGCCGCATAGCCCCTCGCCGCAGCCGTACTTGCTTCCGGTCAAGCTGAGATCATTACGCAGGACATTGAGCAGACTCGTCTCAGAATCTACATCCACCTGAAGCTTCTTTCCGTTCACATTAAGCGCGGTAATCTTCGCCATCAGAACCACCCCGGGTTTTAAGGTTTTGGAGTTAGTAAAATTGTAGTATACATCTGTCTTGAATCAAGCAGACTGCAGGCTCTGCAGTTGACCCTAGCGTCCAGAAATCCGCATGTCTGAAGCCGGGATTCATCTTCTCGGTGTATGATTTGAAACAACTACTTTGAGGTTATCCTGCGAGGTGAATTGCCCGTGACTAAAGAAAACACGTTGGCTGAAGAGAATGCTGTGAATGAAAAGACTACTTACAAGTGGGTTTACCTTTTCGAGGAAGGTAGCGGTGACAACAAAGCTCTGCTCGGCGGCAAGGGCGCCGGGTTGTGTGAAATGACTCGTGCCGGCCTTCCCGTTCCGCCAGGGCTCATTATTACCACCGAGACCTGCAATGCCTTTTTCGCCAATGATAAAAGCTTTCCGGAAGGCATGTGGGAACAGGTTAAGGAAGGGCTGCGGACGATCGAGGAGAAAGTTGGCAAGCGCTTCGGCGATCCGCAAAACCCACTGCTCGTTTCAGTGCGCTCCGGCGCCGCCTTCTCAATGCCGGGAATGATGGACACGGTCCTCAACCTCGGTTTGAATGAGGGGACGGCGCAAGGACTGGCTGCGCAAACAGGCGACTTGCGCTTTGCGCTCGATGCTTATCGTCGCTTTGCTTCACTCTTTGGCGAGATCGTGATGGGCGTTGCTCACGAAAAGTTTGAGCGCGTCATGGATCGGTTTAAAGCCCAAACTTCCGGCGGCCGCGATACCGACCTTAAAGCCGACGATTTACGCGAGATTATTGCCGCTGAGAAAAAGATCATCATTGCAGAGCAGCACGCTATTCCCGAGGACCCTTACGAACAACTGCGTGTCGCGATTGCTGCCGTCTTCAATTCCTGGATGGGCCGCCGGTCGGTCGATTACCGGCGCATCAATCGCATCCCTGACTCGCTCGGCACTGCCGTAAACGTCCAGGCTATGGTTTTTGGCAACATGGGAACCGGCAGCGGCACCGGGGTCGCGTTTACGCGTAACCCATCGACCGGAGAGAAGAAGCTCTATGGCGAGTATCTGCTTAACGCACAGGGTGAGGATGTCGTCGCCGGCATTCGCACTCCAAATCCGATCGACCAACTCAAGAAAGAACTGCCGGAAGTCTACGAACAGTTTGCAAAAATTGCCGAGTTGCTGGAGCGCCACTATCGCGACATGCAGGATGTCGAGTTTACGATAGAGCGAGGCAAGCTCTGGATGCTGCAGACGAGAACGGCTAAGCGCACCGGTGCGGCGGCAGTGCGCATAGCCGTCGACATGGTCCATGAAAAGTTGATCGATAACGCCACGGCTGTCCAGCGCGTCACACCCGAACAACTGGATCAGCTACTGCATCCCACAGTCGATCCCAAAACTGATGCCACTGTTCTTGCGACAGGACTGCCGGCGAGCCCGGGCGCTGCGCAAGGTCAGGTTGTATTCAGTCCTGACGAAGCCGAGGAGTTAGCGCGCGAAGGCGCGAAAGTTGTATTGGTGCGCCAGGAGACCAGTCCCGACGATTTTCACGGTATGGTTGCGGCTCAGGCGATCGTGACCGCCCGCGGCGGCATGACCAGTCACGCCGCGGTTGTCGCTCGCGGCATGGGCAAAACGTGTGTCAGCGGCGCCAACTCCCTGAACATCGATTACAGCCAGCAACAGTTCAGCGTAAACGGGGTGGTGGTCACTAAAGGGGAATGGATCACTGTTGATGGATCCACGGGGCGCGTGTTTTTGGGACAGGTGCCGACAGTCAGACCGAGTCTTGGTCCCGATTTTCACGAGTTGATGACCTGGGCCGATAAATACCGGCGTTTGCGTGTGCGCGCTAATGCTGATACGCCTCGTGATGCCAAGGTTGCGCGCCAGTTTGGCGCCGAAGGCATTGGTTTGTGCCGCACTGAACACATGTTTTTTGGTGATCAAAGGCTTGCTGCCATGCGCGAGATGATCCTTGCGGATGGCGTCGGCGCTCGCGAGAAGGCCCTCGAAAAACTTTTGCCTCTGCAGCGCGGTGACTTCGTCGGCATCTTCCGTGAGATGGCCGGACTGCCGGTGACAATACGGCTGCTTGACCCGCCATTGCACGAGTTTCTGCCCAACGCCGAGGATCTACTTGGCGAACTTGGCGAGCTGAAGATGGCCGTTCGCGGCGCAGGCACGCTTGCCAACATGGATAAGCTGCTCGACCAAATTGACGAAAAGCGCCGCCTGCTGCGACAGGTCGATCGCATTCGCGAGGCAAACCCGATGCTCGGATTCCGCGGTTGCCGTTTGGGTCTCCTGTTTCCTGAAGTCACGCGTATGCAGTCTCGCGCAATCTTCGAAGCGGCTTGTGAGGTGCAGGGTGAAAGGAAAAAGATTACACTCGAGATCATGGTGCCGCTGGTTTCTTTAAGCGAAGAGCTGCGGCAGCAACGAGAATTGATTGACGAAGTCGCCCATCAGGTGATGGGCGAGCATGGCATGACGATTGATTATCTTGTAGGCACGATGATCGAATTGCCGCGAGCAGCTCTGACCGCGGATAGCATCGCGGGGCATGCCGATTTCTTCTCCTTCGGCACAAATGATCTGACGCAGACTACCTTTGGTTTGAGCCGCGACGACTCAGCTCGCTTCCTCCCAAATTACGTCGACCGGAAAATTATTGCCGATGATCCTTTTCAGGTGCTTGACCGTGAAGGTGTAGGACAGTTGGTTCGCCTGGGAACGGAGCGCGGACGCAGTGTGAAACAAGATCTTAAGGTTGGTATTTGCGGTGAGCATGGGGGCGATCCAAGCTCGATTGCTTTCTGCAATGAGATCGGACTCGATTATGTGAGCTGCTCGCCTTACCGAGTGCCTGTGGCGCGCCTGGCGGCAGCTCACGCATCTCTTGCGGCCGAAGCCGCGAAAGAGTCAGAGGCGTCTAAGACAACGAAGCAAGAAGTGGCCGGCGCTGCGCAAATCTGAATTCATAACTTCTTAACCTCGATTATCTTCAAGCCGCCGACGCTATTTTCGATCGTAAACTCGATCCAGTCGCCTGAGGTAATATTTTCCAGCAACGACCTATCTTTGACGAAGAATTCCATCGTCATAGCTGGCATCAGGCCTTTGATGTCTTTGTGGTCAATCTCGATTGAAGGCCGCTGGGTGTTGGTTGACTTCACAACACCTACCCCGTGATAGCTGGTTGTCTCGACTGCCGCTGCCGGACCGGAGACGTTCACCTGCCTCCCGGCGCGATCATGGTTGCACACGGTCATTCCCAATACCGGACATAAGGCGAGCGTAAGGCATAAGCGGCGAGAGAATCTCACGAAAGTCCACAGATTTGTCCTCAACGTCTAATTCCTTCCAATCCAGAATCGATGCAAAAATGAGCGGCGAAGCTTCTGAGATTAGTTCCTTTGGGGAAAGTTTCGCAAGCAACTGTCATACCGATTGTTCTGATCAACTTCGTGGCCAATACATAATCACCGCTGCCCCCAGCAACACGATTGCTCCGCCGAGAAGATCGAATCTGTCGGGCGAGGTTCCCTCTATTTGCCACCCCCACAGGATCGAGATCACGACAAAAATTCCACCGTAGGCGGCATAGACGCGGCCGAAGCTTGC
>JBGPNE010000075.1:0-8526 GCA_041487335.1 Pyrinomonadaceae bacterium | reverse complement strand
CTCGCCCATTGGAAACGTCACTGAAACTTTGAGGCTGATTACTGTGACATCATTTGATCATGAGGAGCTTTTGGAACAAGGATGCTTATATGACTGTTCTGCGGGGAAGTCAAGAGCTTTGCCCGCAATGTGTCGTTAATGAAAGAGTTGCTCAGCGCCTCGCTTCGAAGATCCGATTAAACGGCGTCTCCGTCGCTCGGCGGAATTGAGTAAAGCCGCCGGCAAGCACAGCTTCACGAATCGCATCTTCGGTGGCAACGGCCCCCAACGCCGGGCCATTCAGGGCCATTGAGTTTGCGGTGCAGCAGAGAGTTGAGGCGCCGGAGAACGTTCGGCCGATAATATTGAAGTTTTCCTCGACGGTATTTCCGGCCATCGGCTCGACAATTAACGCGCTTCCATCCGCCGCAAGCGTCTCGCAAGCGCGCTTTGCCGCTCCCGTCGGATCGCCCATGTCGTGCAAGCAGTCGAAGAAGGCGATCATATCGTAATTCTCGCCTGGAATAGTTCGCGCGTCCGCTACTTCGAAAGTCACGCGGTCGGTTACACCCGCGTCTTCAGCACGCGCTCGCGCGGTCTTGATTGAGGCCTCATGGTTATCAAAACCCCAGAATCGCGACTTGGGATAGGCCTGGGCCATGATGATTGTCGAAGCGCCATGACCACAGCCGATATCCGCAACCTTGCCTCCGGCTTTGAGTTTTTCTTCAATTCCGGTGAGCGCCGGAATCCACGAGGCAATAAGATGCGCCGCATAGCCGGGGCGGAAGAAACGCTCCGTGCCGACAAAGAGATCCGGATCGTGTTCGCCCCAGAGGATCCCGCCGCCATTCTTAAACGCGTTCTCAATGCGCGAGACGGCATGCGTCATTGCTTTGATCACATAGAAACCACCGCCGACAAAGAAAGGGCTCGTTTCATCCGTTAGCGCGACGGTTTGCTCGGGCGAGAGGGAATAACACCCGCTCTCGGCATCATAGTCAACGTATCCACTCGCGGCTTGATTTAAAAGCCACTCGCGAATATAGCGTTCGTTAGTAGAAGTTTTCTGGGCGAGCTCAGCAGGCGTGGCCGGCCCGTCCGCAGCGAGTGCTTTATAGAGGCCGAGCTTCTGCCCGATATAGACGAGGGAAGAACTTAGTGCGGCGCCAAAGTCTCCTACGACCTTGCCGAGGAACTCGTTCATCTTGTCTTCATTAATTGCTCTAACTTGACCAGCGGTTGCCATAAATACCTCCTGAGGTTAGGGGTTAATGACGGAAACTTGACCGGAAACGATGGATAATTCCTTGCTTGTACGTCAAATGGCAGGGGCAAGTCAAGAATGTGAGAGATCTGGCTATGACTCTTAGTCGGAGCCGGTATCGCTCAATGAGGAGGCAATATCAATGCTTGGGATTATCGTGGGAACGCTGGGCCTCATTCTTGACTTCATCGGATCATTGCTAACGATCGTCAGCGCGCTAAGGTCGAGCGCCGCTTCCGCTTCCAATATCACCTGAGTGGTTTGGAGCACGGTGTCAGGGTTGAGCGAGATTGAAGAAATGCCTTTCTCGACCAGGAAACGGGCAAACTCAGGATAGTCTGAGGGCGCCTGTCCGCAGATGCCAATCTTCTTACCTGCCCGGTGTGCGGCCTCGATAGCCAATGTGACCATCCTCTCCACTGCGCCGTCGCGCTCATCGAAAAGATGCGCCACCATCTCTGAATCGCGATCGAGACCGAGCGTGAGTTGTGTCAGATCGTTTGAGCCAATGGAATAGCCATCGAAGACTCGCAAAAACTCGTCAGCGTAGATGACATTCGCGGGCAGTTCGCACATGGCATAGATCTCCAGACCGTGCTGACCCTGCCTCAGTCCAAACTCAGCCATCAAGGAAACTACGCGCTCGGCTTCCGCCACCGTGCGGCAGAAAGGAATCATCGCTTTTACATTGACGAGACCCATCTCTTCGCGCACTCGTTCGAGCGCCTGGCATTCCAGCTTGAAACCTTCGCGGTAACGTTCGTCGTAATAACGCGAAGCCCCGCGGAAACCTAGCATCGGGTTCTCTTCCACCGGTTCAAACTCCTGCCCACCGATGAGCATCGCGTATTCGTTTGATTTGAAGTCAGACATTCTCACGATCACCGGCTTCGGATAGAACGCGGAGGCGATGCGGCCGATTCCTTCAGACAAACGACGGACGAAAAAGTCGCGCGGATCTTCTTCACCAATGCGCCGCTCGATCTCGCTGATAACTTCCGGATCTTTCAGATGCGGATAACGCACGAGCGCCATCGGGTGAATACCAATGTGGTTGTTGATGATAAACTCGAGCCGCGCGAGTCCTACGCCATCGTTGGGCAGCGAGGCGACTGCGAAGGCATGATCGGGATCGCCGACGTTCATCATCACCTGAGTTCGTGGCCTTTGTTCTTCACCAACAGCGCGGCGATCAACTGAGAATTCAATCAGCCCTTCGTAGATATTGCCGTGGGCGCCTTCGGCACATGAGACCGTCACTTCGGAGCCGCTGTGCAAGACCTGTGTTGCGTTCCCCGTGCCCACGATGCAGGGCAAGCCGAGTTCACGGCTGATGATCGCACTATGACAGGTCCTGCCACCGCGGTCGGTGACAATAGCCGCGGCCCTTTTCATGATTGGCTCCCAGGCCGGATCCGTCATTGAAGTTACGAGCACATCGCCGGCTTTGAACTCGGCGAGATGATCGGGATCCGCCAACACATGCACGCGGCCCTGGCTTATCTTCTCGCCGACGGCGATGCCCGAAGCAAGAGGCTCGCCGTGATCCCCGGTGAGCCGATAGGTTTCGATGTAATTCTGATGGTTACTTGCGTGAACAGTTTCTGGTCTGGCCTGCAGGATGAAGAGTTCACCGGTGTATCCATCCTTAGCCCACTCAATATCCATCGGGGTTGGCTTGCCGGCCAAAGCAGAATAGTGCTGCTCTATTAGACAGGCCCAGCGAGCAAGTCCCAAAACTTCATAATCACTGAGACAGAAGCGCCCACGCTGCGCTTCAACTACTTCGCGTGTGCGCGTGCCGCGGCTGTCGAGGCCGTAAATCATTTTTACTTCTTTGCCGCCAAGACGACGACTTACGATCGGACGCGCGCCTGTTTGCAGGGTCGGTTTGAATACGACCCATTCATCCGGCGTGGCCATGCCTTGAACGATGGCTTCACCCAGACCCCACGCGCCGTTGATGACCACAACATCGCGAAAGCCTGATTCCGTGTCGAGCGTAAACATCACTCCCGAGCATGCCTGGTCTGAACGAACCATGGGCTGAACTCCGATTGAAAGCGCAACGTCGAAGTGGTCGAAGCCCCGAGCAGCACGGTAGGAGATGGCACGATCCGTCCAGAGCGACGCAAAGCAACGGTGACAGGCTTCGATGAGCGGGTCTTCGCCGCGAACGTTCAGGATAGTGTCTTGTTGTCCGGCGAATGATGCTTCTGGCAAATCTTCCGCGGTCGCAGATGAACGCACTGCTACTTCGGGCGTCCGCTTCAGACGCTGGCAAAGTCGACGGTAGGCATCGAGGATCGCTTCATTGACCTCGGGCGGCAGTGGCGTGTCCAGCATCAAAGCGCGAGCTTCGCGACCCGCATCGTTAAGGGCCTTGATGTCGTTATGATCGAGACCGCTTATCAATTCGCGCAGGCGTTCACCGAGACCGTTAGTCGCAAGCAACAGGCGGTAGGCTTCGCTTGTGGTGGCAAAGCCGTCAACAGCCCGCACACCGCGCGGTGCCAGCGCTCGAAACAACTCGCCCAGACTGGCACACTTGCCTCCGACCAGTTGCACGTCGTTTGCACCGACTTCACTCAAGTCAAGTACGAGAGGTTTGGAAGCTTTTCTCATCTACTTTGTCTCCACGAGCAATAAAAGATTTGGGCAAGCGCCCCAAATGCACCATGGCAGCAATTCAACTGCGAATGGCTGTTCCTGTTGGTCCAGGGTCTATCTGACGGTAAGCAACGAGTCGACATTCTGGCGTACAATGGCTGAAATTAATGGTGTTTATTGTAGAAATAGTAGGAATCGCAGCGGGCTTTCACAAAACGCAGGAAATTGTTTAGCAGCTTAAAGGAGACCATGGGAAGGCCGAGCCTCCTCGATGCCGCTTGCCAAACGAACCGGACCCATGCTGGGCAATTGAAGCTGATTGCCGGGTACTGATGCAGTTTGGAAGGAGAGGAGGAGATACCACTCAATTACAGAACCGAGGAGCAGTAGCGACCGGGTCGTTCACGCTACTCTCAACGTGGTATTAAACTTACCTAGACTGGCAGCTTATGGCTCTTGAGTTCCCGGTCGAGTCTGGCGGAAACGACCCGGTCGCTACTGCTCCTCGGTTCTGTAGTGGAGTGGTCTCGTCAGCTGGCAATGATTTTGAGGCCGCTCTGTTCTCAGTTTTCACACACTCTCTATCGCTCCTCGGTTCTGTTGTTGAGTGGCGTCGCAGGGGCTTTATGCCCAAAGTGAACCGGTGACGATTGCCCAGCTACAAATTCCCCGTCCGCTCTGTTAGTATGATTCTGCATTTCTTCCATCTGCGAGCGTTCCAAATCTTGACGGATTCGCAGTTTACAACTTCCGGAATCAGGAGAGCAAAGAAATGGGTCACGAGTTAAGGATAGAGCGCGAGCTGTCTCTGGATTTCTTGCGCGTGTGCGAGGCCGCGGCAATCGCTGCCGCACGTACGATGGGCCAGGGCGACCGCAAGTACTCGGATCATGTTGCGGTCGAAGCAATGCGCGAAGTCATGGACACGGTACCGATGCGAGGGCGCATCGTGATTGGAGAGGGCGAGCGTGACGAGGCGCCGATGCTTTACATCGGTGAAGAGGTGGGTGGCGGCTTCGGTGTCGGGGAAGAAATCGCAGAGTCTTGTCCCGAGGTTGATATCGCAGTTGATCCGCTCGAAGGCACAAATCTCTGCGCCCTTGGCGCCAACAACGCCATCGCCGTGCTGGCGGCTGCCGAACGCGGCGGTCTCTTGAACGCGCCGGACATTTACATGGACAAGATTGTTGTTGGCCCATCTTCGCGCGGTGTTGTGGATCTCGATGCGCCGGTGAAAGACAATCTTAAGAATATCGCGCGGCGCCTGGGTCGCGATATCGAAGACCTCACGGTAATCGTTCTTGATCGCTCGCGCCACAAGAAGTTGATTGCCGATGTACGCGAAGCCGGGGCGCGCATCCGTCTAATCGGTGATGGCGACCTTTCTGCCGGCATCTCCGCCGCAGTGGCAGGCACAAACATTCATGCATTGGTGGGCATTGGTGGCGCGCCTGAGGGAGTTATTACGGCGGCCGCAATGAAATGCTTGAACGGTGAGATACAGGCTAGACTGGTTTTCGATCATGAGCTCCTCGGAGTTGACAAAAACAAGGTACCACCGAAGGAGCAGGTGCTTGAACGTCTGGAATCGATGGGCATAAAAGACTCAAACAAGATTTACGACACAAACGACCTGGCGCCGGGCAGGAGAATTATCTTTGCTGCCACTGGTGTTACCGATGGCGCATTGCTCAAGGGCGTGAGATTCTTTGGTGCAGGCAAGCGAACGCACTCAGTAGTGATGACTACCGAGTCGAGACACATTCGTTTTGTTGATACGCTGCATATTGAAGGTGGACCAGACACGGTCATAAGATTTTAGATTGCCGATTTCCGATTTGCGATTTGGCAAGGAGCAAAGCTTGAGCTTATGCTTTTCGTTGTTTCAATCGGAAATCGGCAATCAGAAATCGGAAATTCCAGAGATGTACGCCCCGCCAGATCTCTATATTCCGCAGGCTCGAGCAGACCGGCGTCCGCTCGTGATGTGGTTCATAGTTGCTGCGGCCACCCTGTTATTTATCGCTTTAATCGTCGGCGCGCCACTGGCACTTGCTGAAGGGCACGGTTTGTTAGGTCTGACCATCTACCAGGCCTTCAGTTATCTCTGCCATCAAATTCCCGAGCGCTCGTTTTTTATCGCCGGGCATAAGCTGGCTGTTTGTGCGCGTTGCACCGGTCTGTACGCTGGCTTTGCCATAGCGGTGTTCCTGTATCCGGCAGTCAGATCTCTGCGAAGCACCTACACGCCTCAACGCAAGTGGCTCTTCATCGCGGCGGCGCCCACGGCAATCGATTTCAGTCTGGGTTTCTTTGGTATCTGGGATAACACTCATCTGTCACGCTTCTCGACTGGCGCGTTGCTCGGAACTGTGGCGGTCTTTTATGTCATGCCTGGACTGGCCGAGCTGAGTCTTCGTAATTGGGTATTGTTATTTGGCCGTTCAAAGCAGGGAAGTGAGGACCATGCCGCGCACGCTACGGTCCTCTCGAATGGCACTTCGGTGGCACAAAGCGATTACAGTGCACCGCATCGTCGTATCTGACTTATAGGAATATTTCTTATGATCTTGTTGCTGCAGTCTTCCACTCCAATGCCTACCCCCGACCTTGGCAAGGACTTTGCTACTTTTTGTGCCGCCATCACGAAGACGGCGCACAACATCAGCCCTCTCTATCGCCTCGACGCCTTTGATTGGACGATTCTGATCTTTTATTTCACCATCCTGACGATTTTGGCGATCTATGGCGGTTATCGCGTCAAGCAGGTAATCGACTTCTGGCGCTACCGCAAGTTTGTGCCGCAACCGAAGGGCCAGTTTAACGAAGAAGACTTGCCGCGGATCACGGTGCAACTGCCGCTCTTCAACGAGATGTATGTCGTGGAGCGATTGGTGAAGGCTGTCACGGAGATCGACTACCCGCGAGAGAAGCTGGAGATTCAGGTCCTCGATGACTCAACCGATGAGACTGTGAAACTGGCCGAAGCAACAGTGGCGAACTACGCGCAAAAAGGTTTCGACATCCGTTACATCCATCGCGCGGATCGCATGGGGTTCAAGGCTGGCGCGCTCGAGCAGGGTCTCAAGTTAGCAAAGGGTGACCTGCTCGCAATTTTTGACGCCGACTTTGTACCGAGACGCGATTGCTTGAGGAAACTGGTCGATTACTTTACCGATCCTCTCGTCGGCTGCGCGCAAATGCGCTGGTCGCACATAAACGGCGGTTACAATTTGCTAACCCGATTGCAGACCATCATGCTCGATGGTCACTTTGTCGTTGAACAGACGACGCGTAATCGCACCGGCGGCTTCTTCAACTTTAATGGCACTGCCGGCATCTGGCGTCGCAGCGCGATTGAGATGAGCGGAGGTTGGCAGCACGACACCCTCACCGAGGATACTGATCTCAGCTTCCGCGCGCAGTTGATGGGCTGGAAATTCGTTTATCTGCTTGACGAAGAAGCACCCGCTGAAATTCCTGTCGAGATCAATGCCTTCAAGGCGCAACAACGACGCTGGGCCAAGGGCGTGATGCAGGTGGGCATAAAGCTCTATCCCAGAATTTGGGGTTCGCGGCTGCCTATGCGTATCAGGCTGGAGATGTTTTTCCGCTTAACGGGAAATATCAGTTACCCGTTGATGATTGTTGCGAGTTTCCTGCAGTTTCCGCTTCTGCTAGTGCGGTACAACCAGCCCTTCTATCACTTGATGATCCTTGACTTGCCGCTGCTGTTCTTCTCGTCAATCTCGGTCTTTTTATTCTATGGAACCGCAGTCTGGTATCTCGACGAAAGGCGCACGCCACGCTTACTTCATCTTCCTTTGGTGATGGCCCTCGGCATCGGTCTGGCTTTTTCCAATACCCGTGCCGTACTAGAGGCGCTTGTCGGCGTGAAGAGCGATTTTTTGCGCACTCCGAAATATCGGGTTGAGCAAACCAACGACGAAACATGGAAGCGCAAGAAATACAAACGCAAGCGCGGGCTGCTACCGCTGCTTGAGGTGAGTTTCTCGATCTATTTTCTGCTGGCGATCATGTACGCTATACGCATGCACATGTGGGGCACAGTCCCGTTTCTGTTCCTGTTTTTCTTTGGCTTCGGTTACATGGGTCTGATGAGCATTCTCCAGACTGCCAGCGGCAAGCGCTTTCTTTCTTTGCGGCGGCCCTTTGCGCTGGGCCGGCGAACATAAAGGTTGGCGGATTACATCTGGATAGTCTTCCGGCCGTTTTTCTTGCTTTTGCTCCAGGTCCTGAACTAATATTCGGGCGTCTCGGGCAGCTTTTCCATACGGTTTCTATTTCAGCAACAAACTCTTCGTGTTTTAGAGCGGTTACCCACGGACGCACGTGTTCCACCAGCAACCTTTGTGTTCTTCAGCGAGGAAAATATGTCTACAAAATCGATCCCCCTGGCCAGAGTTTGCTCCCTGGCTATTCTCCTTTTAACAGTGGCGTTTAGCGCGCACGGACAGTCCCAGGCAACAACGGGAAACATCGAAGGTCGCGTTCTCGATCCCAAAGAAGCAGCCGTACCGGCAGCGAGCGTTACCGCAACTAACCAGCAGACAGGCCTCGAGAAATCTACAACGACAAATGACCAGGGCGACTTCAGTATCATTCTTTTACCACCGGGACCTTACACAGTGCGTGCCAGCGCCAGCGGT